>JAUVRF010000488.1 GCA_030597775.1 Methanobacteriota archaeon
CATCGCCGTCGGGGTCGACCCACAGCTTGGGGACGAGGCTCCAACGGGTCTCGACCACGTCGAAGTCGGGGTCCCTGTAGGCGTCGTCGTCGGAGGTCGGGTCGATCTGCACGATCCACTCGTACTCGTCGATATCGGGGTCGGGGTTGATGAGACGGAGGCCGTAATGATCCTCCCAGCCGTCCAACATACCGTCCCCGTCGGAGTCGGGGTTGGTGGGATCGGTCTGGTTGTATTCCCTGTCGATCTCGGGGACGTTCCCATCCCCGATGTAGAAGCGGGCCTTGTACTCCATGATGTTGGTGAACTCCTCGCCACCTCGGACCTCCAACCAGTAGGTGCCTGCGAACTCCTGGAAGTATCCCTGTACATCCACACGGTCACCGGGGATGACCTGGCCAGTCTGGGTCTGGTTGTACGACTTCAGGAACACCGGGCGGTTGGCGTTGGGCTGGAGCACGATACGAAGCCAGTCGCGGCTGGTGTCCGAGGTCTCCTCGGCCAGCTCGATGGTGATCTGCCGTCCGATGTCATCGCCGCCACCAGTGACGTAGGAGCCGTTCTGCATGACGTAGACGCCGGAAAGACGGATCAAGGTGTCCTTATACAGAGGAGGGTTCTGGATGAGACGCTTTATGTTCTTCTCGTCGTAGTCGACGTCAGGGGGGATGTTCAGATCGGACTTCACGACAGAGTCATCGAAACGATCGATGTGACCGTTCCGGTTGTAATCGTAACCATCGTTGTCAGGGTCCTCGTAGGCGTCATTGGGGTCCACGGGGTTGATGATGCGTTGCTCGGTGAGTGGATCAATGGCCTCCCATTGCACCTCCCACTGGTCCCACATGCCGTCGCCGTCGGAGTCCCTCTCGTAGATGTTCGTTCCGTAATCATAGTTCTCCTCGATGTCAGGAAGCCCATCGTTATCACTATCGTCCTTGGGTACCACGGGATCTTCCTTCGCCGTCTCCCACAGGATGGATTCGCTGGCGCTGTACTCCGCTGACTGGATGGATAATACCATCGAGAACAGAAGCACTAGGACCATGATGAATACCGTCAGGAAGATGGCGATGCTCTCGGGGGTGATGTCCGTCTTTGTCTTACCGGTCTGACCTGCCATTGACAGTGTGGCCCGGCTATATCTTGAGTTCCGGGTTTCTTTGGGGAGCCTACTTTTGTGGCATACTGATACGCGTATATATGCTTTGCCATTTGGTTGATTGGTGAGACCCTTCCTGGCTACCCCCCTGGAGGGGGCCTCGAGGGGCCACTAGAAGGGGTGTTTTTCGGAGTTGTTCGGCCCCTTTTAGGGGTCTTCCTCCTCCCCTCCGGGAGGGTCTTCCTCCTCTTCGGACGTCTGCGGATCACCTTCGGACTCGACCTCTACAGTGACCCCGTCGGAGCCCTTCGAGGAGGTCTTCCCCTCCGAACCATCGTCCATCTCCTTGAGGTCCTTCCAGGCCGCGCTGGCCCGCTGAAGGGCGGTGAGGTTCCCGCCTATGGCGACGAATATCATGAATATCTCGAGGATGGTCAGGGGATAGGGATTCCCGGCGATGTCCAAGGTGACCACCGATGCGCCGTCCGAGTAGGCGATCCATCCCCACTGTGCGAGCATGGCAACGAAGAGGAGCCCCAGGCGATCTGCACGGCCCAGTATCCCCCCGTAGTTGCGGTCGAGGCCCAGCGCCATGGCCTGGGTCCCCATGTAGGAGGTGAAGAACACGCCCATCATGGCGATGATGCCCACACCGAAGTGGCAGTACGCGCTGAAGGTGATGCCGCCGAATATGAAGGCATCGGCGTACCTGTCCAGTACATGGTCCACCAGGTCGCCCTGCTTCGAGGCCATACCGGTGGACCGGGCGACATATCCGTCCAGCGCGTCGAAGAGGGAGTTGAGGACTATGAACAGGAAGGCCAGGAGCAGCAGGTTGTCGTTGTACTCCCCCGCGGCCCAGATCGTGAAGCCCCCGGCGATGGCGCAGATGATGGCGATCGCGGACAGGGTGTTGGGGTGGACGCCGATGAAACGTTTCGAGATGGCACTGAGATAGGGGTCCGCTACGGACCTGTACTTGTTCAGTACCAGTCCATCACCTCCTCCGACCAATCGATACGACCCGCCTCGAGGTCGGCCCCTCCTCCATCAAGGGCGTTGGCGATCCGGTTGGCCGTAACGTCGGGACCCTCTGAGGTGGTGTCCGCCTCCAGGACTGGAACGG
>JAUVRF010000054.1 GCA_030597775.1 Methanobacteriota archaeon
CCTCCCATGGTCCCCATCAACCTCACGGTGATGCCGCTTCCTGAGGGCCGGACCCTGGTCCTGGCCTGGGAAGCCAACATCGACGACACACAGACCTACACACTGGAGAGGAAGGTGGAGCCCGACGGTGACTGGGCGCTGCTCACAGACCTCACCAAGGATGACCGGACGTACGTGGACCAGGGGCTGGAGAACGACGTTTCGTACTCGTACCGGCTCATGGCCTGGGACAAGGTGCCTCTGCCATCCGGGTGGTCGGTCGAGGTCACGGGAACGCCCCACGACACCGTGCCGCCCGGGGATGTGAGCGGCCTTGTGGTGTCCGCACCCGTGGTCGGTGGCGTCCTGGAGCTATCATGGACCGAGAGCACGGACGATGCCGCCGCCTACATGCTTTACAAGGACGCGGGTCAGGGCTTCGAGCCGATGGTGCTGCTACCCAGGGGTGTGACGGAGTACACCGACCTCTACGTCGTCAACGAAAGGACGTACCATTACAGGATCTCGGCTTTCGACCCGTCGGAGAACGAGGGTCCCCGGTCCGAGCCGGTCATCGGTCTTCCCAGGGACCTGACCCCTCCGCCACTGCCCGTGGTCAGTCCCCTTCCCGAGCTGACGAACCTATCGGAGCATCACATCGAGGGCAAGGCCGAGGCCAACTCCACCGTGATCGCCATGGTCAACCAGGAGGAGGTGGAGACGTACGACGTCTCGCCCGAGGGCACCTTCTCTGGCACCATCACGCTGGACAACGGTGTCAATCGGGTGTCCTACAAGTCCATCGATGCAGCCCAGAACCCCTCTGGCCACACCGAGGCCGTCATCGTACAGGTGGACCTCAACGCTCCCCGCGTCACCTACACGGAGCCCTCGGTCGGACAGCCGAACGTGCCCACGGGGATCGAGATCGCCTTCGTCATCTCCGAGTCCCTCGTGAGCAACACGGTCTCCGGGACCTTGAGATATGTCGATACCGGGGAGATCGTCCTGGCCTCGGTAGGTTACTCCGGGACGACCAAGAGCATAACGGTCACCCCCCGAACGGCTCTGCGGAAGGGAACCGAGTACGGGGTGACCGTGGACGGGATGGACACGGCCGGCAACCACCTCACCGGTGGGATGTTGACGTTCACGACCGTGAGGGAGGAGGAGCCCGAGCCCTCGGTGAGCAGTTCCTTCCTGATGCTGCTTGTCATCATCGCGGTGATCGTCGTCCTGGCGGCCGTCCTTGCCCTGAGGTCCAAGGGTGGAGAGGAGCCACCCCGGGAGCGGGAGGAGATACCACCCCCGGAGGAACCTACGAGGTCTCCCACCTTAGAGGGGGTTCCTGAGTACCAAGAGGGATACGACCCCCGCCCGCCCGATCAAGGTCGATCGGAGCCTCGCGGCGATGAGGATTGGAAGGAATACTAGCCCTCCCCGCGAACACTGGACATCCAACATAACCCACAAGCTTCATATATCAGACCCGTGGTTCATTTCTAACCCACGTTAGGGCGGGGATTCCTGCCTGACGCCAGGAGGTCCGCATCATGTCCCGTGTGCCCCGGTCCCGCAACACTCTGCCGATCGCCCTGTTGGCCTTCTTGCTCATCCTACCGATAGCCCTCCCGGTCATCAGTCCACCCGCCATCGGCGAGCCCGACCCCGCGGTCATGGACCCCATGTTGGAAGAGGTCCTGGGGACCACACCCCGGGACACCCGGTTGGACGTTCTCGTGCGCTGCGAGAGCGAGTTCGTCCGGGCCGACGACGAGGTGCTCGAGGACCTGGGCATCCACAAGGTCGGACAGTTCCGGATGATCCCCGCGATGCATATCCAGGCCACCCCATGGCAGATCGAGCGCCTGTCGGGCTATCCCCGTGTCGAATGGATGGAGTGGGACGCTCCCTTGGACTTCCTCATGGACATGACCACCGCGGTCATCAATGCCACCGATACCTGGAGATCGATCATCGAGGGCAGCCTCTGGGGTGACCAGGGCATCACTGGCAAGGGGGTCACCGCGGTCGTGCTGGACACCGGCGTCGACGCGGGGCACCCCGACCTGGACTACGGCACCAAGACCATCCGGAACCTCAAGTCCGACACGGGCACAGGGCCCTATTACGAGATAGAGAACGGCGACACCTCGTCCGGCCACGGCACCCACTGCGCGGGTACCATTGCGGGCAACGGCGACGCCTCCGCGGGTCAGAAGGCTGGCGTCGCCCCCGGGGCGAACCTCATCGGCCTCTCCACGGGCGAGGCGGGCGCCATCACCGGGGCCGTGGGAGCCCTTCAATGGGTCTACGAGCACTCCCAGCCGGGGAACAACCCCTACAACATCCGCGTCGTGAGCAACAGCTGGGGCGCGGGTGGTGGCATCTACGAGCAGGGCGATTCCATCTCCGAGGCCATCAACAAGTTGGTCTACGAGAACAACGTGGTCTGCGTGTTCGCCGCGGGCAACTCCGGCGGCGACGGCAACACCATCCAGTCGGGCAACTACGCCAACACCCCCGCGGCCATATGCGTGGCCGCCTCCGGTCGCGACGGCACCTACATAACGGACTTCTCCTCAAAGGGACGGTGGGACTGGTTGGACACCTACCCGGACATCGCGGCCCCTGGTCATCACATCGACTCCACCGCGGCCCGCCGTACCCAGATCAGCGCCATGACCCAGCAGGGCGACTCGAACCCCTACTACCTTTCCATCAGCGGCACCTCGATGGCCACTCCCCACATCAGCGGGGTCGTGGCCCTCCTGTGGCAGGCGGCCCCCTCCATGAGGGTGGCCGACGTTCGGCAGGACGCGGGTGTGGTGCGCATCGAGGATGGTCAATACATCGTCATATCCCCCGAGGAACTGGCGTCCGATGACGAGCGGTACGACGAGGCCTACGCGGAGTGGAACGAACGTCTCGATACCCGCATCCACGAGGCCGAGCTCATCATCAAGCTCACCGGGGACATGATCCCTTTCGGTGAAAGCCCCAGCCCCGATGCGAACAACCAGACCGACAACTCGATCCCGGACTGGTCCGTACCCGGCTACGCGGCCGAGCGCATGCACGACTGGAGCCAGGGATACGGGCTCGTCAACGTCAATCGGGCCGTTGGCCTGGCACTCACCCTCGAGCGCCTCCGGCAGGACCACCCCGAGGCCACCGTGTTCGACGCCTATGATACCTTCGAGAGCATCTTCGAGATCAAGGAGATCACCAAGGAGACCGATCGACTCAAGGCCTCCTGGAGCGGTGAGTGGGCCCGCTTCAACGAGCAGTCCACCAATCCATTCAACCTGGTCTTCGAGGCGAACCAGACCAAGTTCGTCTACATACCCGAGGGAGCCGAGGAGGTGCGCGTCACCCTGAACTGGCCCATGGTGGACAGCCTCACCCAGGTCATCGGCACCCTGGGCTTCATGATAGACTTCGACGGCAACGGCGGATGGGACTTCCAATCCTCCGTATCGCCCGAGCTGGGCGGGTCCCGCATCGAGACCATCTCCGCGTCCGGCAACGACGGGACCTACTGGACCTTCGGGATAGAGGGTCACGGGCTGCGTTGGAGCCGCGCCCGGGACTTCATGGAGCAGTTCAGGGAGGCCAGGATCGAGTACGAGATGGCCGTCGCCATCACCTTCGGCCAGGGCTTCGGTACCATCGTCATCCCGGAGCTGGACCCCCACGCCATCTCGGCCAACCTCAAGTTCGCCCAGCCATCCGACGCGTTCACCATGGGCAACATCTCCATGGTCAAGCACGTCTACAACCTCAACAACATCACCTGGCAACCCCAGGTGGAGCCGCCCACGGTTCCCGAGACCTCCAGCACCTCGTGGGGATGGTGGCTCTTGCTGCTCCTCATCATCCTGGTCGTTGTGGCCTACGTGATCGGAAGGTTCGCGCCCGAGTCCATGCCGGGACGTCACATCAACCGCACGGCGGAGGCAGTGGGTGTGACCAAGGCCCTGGCGAAGACCAAGGAGATCTCCCGGAGAACCATCAAGGGTGTGAAGGGCAAGACCAGGAAGGACAAACCGGGCGGACCCGATGTTGTCAAGGCCGAGGTGGTCGCGGAAGAGCCCCCACCTACCGATTCCTAGACCGGCGGACCCACTCCGGTAAATGGTTGTACTTCGCCCAACTACTGCACAAGCTTCAAATATGGAATCCACTCTGAGGAATCCTTAGGAGCATCGGGACCAGTGTTCTTCCGATGCTTGGGGTGCTCTAGATGGATTACATGGCGACAGTCCCGAAGGCTTACGCCCTAGTCATCATGCTCGTTCTCATCCTTCCCGCAGCCTACTCGATGGCCGCTCCCGAACCAGTCGTGGAGCCCAACGCCCTTGTCATCGATAGTTATCTCCGGGATGTCCTGGACCGGACCAGCAACGACCAGAGGATAGAGGTGATCGTCCAGTTCCGCGACGACGTGTTCCTGAAGGACCGAAGGTTCGTCGAGGACAAGGGCTTCGAGGTCCTCCACCATTACACCATAATCCCGGCCCTCTGGCTGAAGGGGTCGCCAAGGGCGATAGATGCCCTCTCCGCCTACGAGGGGACGGTATGGATCGAGTACAACGAGGAACTGGAGTGGTTGATGGACGAGACCACCAACGTCATCAACGCCACCACCACCTGGACCTCCCGGGTCGAGGGAAGCCTCTGGGGCGAGAACGGCTTCGATGGTACGGGCGTGACCGTGGTCGTGGTCGATTCCGGGGTCGATGCGGGACACCCCGACCTGGACTACGGGACCAAGACCATCCGCAACCTCAAGTCCGACACGGGTACCGGGCCATGGTACGAGATCGAGAACGGGGACACCTCCTCGGGTCACGGGACCCACGTGGCGGGCACGGTGGCCGGCAACGGCGACGCCTCCGCCGGCAGCAGGGCCGGTGTGGCCCCGGGCGCCAATCTCATCGGGCTCTCCGTTGGCGAGTTGGTCTTCGTCACCGGCGGGCTCGGCGGCCTAGAGTGGGCGTACGAGCACTCGCACCCCGGGAACAACCCCTACAACATCCGTGTCGTCACCAACAGCTGGGGAGGCGGAGGAGGTCAGTACGATCCCCAGGACTCCATATCCCAGGCCATCAACAACCTGGTCTACCACAACAACGTGGTCGTCTCATTCGCCGCGGGCAATTCGGGCGGCGACGGCAACACCATACAGGCCTCCAACTACGGCAACACCCCCGCCGCCATCGGGGTCGCTGCCTCCGGTCGTGACGGCACCTACGTGACCGACTTCTCCTCGAAGGGGATGTGGAACTGGGTCGACACCTGGCCCGACATCACGGCCCCCGGTCACTACATCGAGTCCACCTCCGCCCGGAGGACGCTGATCAGCGGCCTTGCCAGGGGCAGCGATGCGAATCCCTACTCCCTTGCCATAAGCGGCACCTCCATGGCCACTCCCCACATCGCGGGTGCCGCTGCCGTGATCTTCCAGGCGGCCCCATCGCTCCGGATCTCGGACGTGGTCCAGGACGCGGGTCTGGTCGTCGAGGAGGACGGCTCCTACAACGTCGTTCCTCCCGAGGAGGGGTCGTATGGTGACCTGGCCTACAGCTTTGACGAATGGATGGATGATGCCCCCGACACTCGCATCCACGAGGTGGAGCTCATCCTCAAGCTCACAGCCGACTACATCCCACCCCAGGGAGAGGGAAGCGCTGATTCCAACGGGCTCACCGAGAACTGGGTCCCATCCTGGTCCGTTCCCGGTCTTGCCGCAGAACGCCAGCACGACTTCTCCCAGGGCTACGGCCTGTTCAATCTGAAGAAGGCCGTCGGCCTGGCCCTTACCGTGGAACGCATCCGGTGGGAGCACCCAGAGGCCACGGTCCTGGACGCATACCAGGTGTACGAGGACATCTTCGAGTACAAGGAGGTCAGCGTGGCCACCGATACCCTCACCACCAGCTGGTCGGGCGAGTGGTCTCGGTTCACCGAGAGCCCCTTCACGCCCGCCACCTTCACCTCGAACCTGACCAGGTTCGTCATCGTGCCCGAGGGCGCCGAGGAGGTGACGGTGAGCATGTCCTACAGCGCCGTCGACACGACCAAGCTCCTGGCCGGGTCCCTGGGCTTCAGGATCGACTTCGGCAACGACGGCTCTTGGGACCACGACTCGGGCATCGGCCCGAACCGGGACGGCTCACGGTCCGCCACCATCGCCATCTCCGGTGACGACGGCAAGGCGTGGAGGTTCGAGATCTACGGAGTGGGGTTCAAGCTCCAGCGACCCCTCCAGAACATCCAGTACCAGGAGGCGCGGATGGAGGTCGAGATGACGGTGGGCATCAGGTTCCCGTCGGGCCCCGGTTCGATCGTGGTGAACCAGACGGACCGACACGCCATAAACGCCTACTTGAGGCCTACGTCTCCGTCCCCGGAATACACCTCCGGCAACATGTCGATGATGATGAACGTCTACAACCTGAACAATGTCCAGTGGATGCCGGAACCCGAGACCCCGACCACCCCATCCTCGAGCGGGTTCTCCTGGTGGTGGGTGCTCGCCCTGCTCCTGTTCCTCATCGTCGCGGCCTTCATCATCGCCAGGTTCTTCCCGGAGACGAAGGCCGGCCAGATCATCATCAAGGTCTCCAACGCCACGGGTGCAACGAAGGTCTACCACATGACCCGCGACATGACCCTGAAAGGTTACTCGAAGGTTAGGGGAGCCGTTCCAACGGGCAAGAAGCCGGTGGTCATGGCCGAGGTCGTGGACGAGGCTGGTGACACGGACAGCTAGCGATGGTCAGACCGAGCCGCTGCTAGGCGAACGATAATGATACGTATCAGGCCGGGCCCTAACCGCCAAGCTTGGCTATGCCCTGGTTCGCCCGTTCGTTGCCAGGGTCCAAGGCCAAGGCCTTCTGGTAGCTCTCCCGGGCCTCGTCGGTCTTCCCCTGCTCGGCATGGATGTCGCCCAGATACAAGTGCGCTTCCACGTTCTCAAGGTCCAGTTCCAGGGTCTTCTGGAAGTGGGTGAGGGCGGATATCTTCTTGTCAAGGAAGAAAAGGGTGACGGCCTTGTCGAAGTACGCCGCGGAGAATTCGGGATCAATCGATATCGCCTCGTCGTAGTTCTCGATGGCCAGGTCGTGCTTTCCCTGGTAGTCTCGGGCAAGGCCCAGATTGTGCCAGATGCGGGGGTTCTTGGGATCGATCCCCACGGCCCGCTCCAGGACGGACTCGGCTGCCTGGTACTGCTCGATGTTGATCAGGCATATGCCCTTGTTGAGCCATGCGTCGGTGCAATCCTCCTCGAGCTGGATAGCCCGGTCATAGGAATCCAGGGCGTCCTCGTTGCGACCAAGGGATTCCATCGTCCTTCCCTTGCTCACCCACGCCATGGTGTGATTGGTCTTGAGGGAAGTGGCGTGGTTGTACGACTCCAGTGCGCCGTTGAAGTTCCCCTGGGCCTCCAGGATCACACCCATCTGGTAGTACGCCTCGGGATTCCGCGGGTTCGCCTGAAGTGCATTTTGGAACATCTGGATCGCATTGTCGTACTGGCCGTACGCCGCTACCAGGGTACCCTTGCCGACCCAGGCGTCGTCGTTGGTGGAGTCGCTGTTCAGGGCGAAGTCGAAGCACCGAATGGAGTCCTCGTACTTGCCAAGGGAGAGAAGGATGTGCCCGTTCTCCACCCAAGCGGGGCTGAAGTCGGTATTGATGGCCACTGACTTGTTGAGGGCGCGATTGGCCTCTTCTAGCTGGCCCATCTCCTTGTAGGCGATGCCGAGGTAGTACCAGGCCTCCTCCTTCTTGGGCTCAAGGTCCGTGGCCTTCTGGAATGCGAGGATCGCACCCTCGAGATCACCGTTCCCCCGGGCCGTTATTCCCTGGTCCAGAAGTGCCCCGATGTCATCGGAGAGGTCCGAGGTACTAAGGCCGGTAGGCACCTCGGGCTCCGGCTCCGGTTCGGGTTCGGGTTCAGGTTCGGGTTCAGGTTCGGGTTCAGGTTCAGGTTCGGGTTCAGGTTCAGGTTCGGGTTCAGGTTCAGGTTCGGGTTCAGGTTCGGGTTCAGGTTCAGGTTCGTTTTCTGGGGGTGGAGGTGGGTACAGTTCATCCTCGTCCCCCTCGTCATCGCTGGGAATGAAGAGGATATCGGGTTGGTCCAGGTCCGAGGGAGTGGGCTCTTCCACCAGGGCCTCCAATGCATCAGAGGACTGCTCCACGAATGCAAAGGTCTCATCGAGCTCTTCCTCGGGCTCGGGTTCCGGCTCGGGCTCGGGCTCGGGTTCCGGCTCGGGCTCGGGTTCCGGTTCCGGCTCGGGCTCGGGTTCCGGCTCCGCTCCGGGGGTGGTTGCTGGCCCCTCCTCCACGGATATCTCGCCGTTCCCGTTCACGTGGACCTCACCGTTGACGGTGCTGGGGTCGGGCACGCTGTACATGGGAAGGGGGTCGAACTGGTACTCGGAAGGGGGGGCCGGTTCCGCCGTGGGGATGGGGACGGTCTCCGGGACCGGCTCGTCCGTCATCGGGCCCTCGTAGGTCGTCTCCCCGGCGGGCATGGTGGTGTGGTGGGTCTC
>JAUVRF010000104.1 GCA_030597775.1 Methanobacteriota archaeon
GCCCACGACATCCCTCGGGTTGCTGCCAGTGGTCTTCTTGGAACCTGGCCAGAAGGGGGCCAGGGTGTCCATGTCCAGGTGGAGGCCGGAGGTGTCGTAGATCAGGTTGGTCTTGGTGCCCGCGCGGGAGTCGAAGGCGCTCTTGAACGGCTTCTTCTGGTTCCCGATGAATGTGTCCTCACCGGTAACGTTCATGCTCGCTGACACCACGTTGGACTGTTTTGGCAGCTTTATCGAATAGTCGATGTTATTGCTGCCCCCCACTCTGGTGAAATTTATCTGAATGGTGTCTCCAGCGCCGACGAAATCGGTGACGAGCCCCGAGGCTGCCATCACATCCTGGGTGGCTGTTCCCGAGGCTATGAGGAGGGCGACGATCGCAAAGGCCGCTAGGGATCCGGTCAGAGCCGAGACATCCCGCAATCTAAAGGTACTAGTCGGGTCCATGGTCAACTACCATTCGAACCCAAGGATGGGCACCTATATAAAAATATTTGTAATGGCTTTGTCGGAGTATCCCACATGGAGGGTTGCCCGGGTTTTGTACTGGGTCCTTCAGATCTCGACCTTGATGTGGAGCTTCTCGGTCAGCTCCTTGTACCGGTTCCGGATGGTCACCTCGGTGACGCCCGCCACGTCGGCCACCTCTCGCTGGGTCCTGCGCTGGTTGCACAGGATCGACGCGATGTAGATGGCGGCGGCGGCCACTCCCGTTGGACCCCTGCCGGAGGTGAGCTCGTTGTCGGCCGCCTCGGCCAGTATCTCTGCAGCCTTGGCCTGGACGGTCCCATCCAGCTTGAGCTCGCTGCAGAACCTGGATATGTAGTCCTCGGGCGAGGTGGGCATGAGCTTCAGCTTGAGCTCGCGGATCATGAAGCGGTAGGTACGACCGATCTCCTTGCGGCCGACCCGTGAGACGGTGGCTATCTCGTCGAGGGTCCTGGGCACACCGCATTGGCGGCATGCCGCGTAAAGGGAGGCGGCCACCACTCCATCGATGCTTCGACCTCGGATCAGGTTGTTGTGGACCGCCTTGCGGTAGATCATCGCAGCGGTCTCACGAATGTTCCTGGGAAGGCCCATGTTGGAGGCCATGCGGGCCAGCTGGGTCAGGGCGAAGGCCAGGTTCCGCTCGGTGGCATTGCTCACACGGATGCGTCGTTGCCACTTGCGCAGCCTGTAGAGCTGGGCCCGGTTACGGGTCGGGATGGACTTGCCGTACGAGTCCTTGTTCTTCCACCCGATGGTGGTCGACAGACCCTTGTCATGTATGGTGTAGGTCATCGGCGCTCCGGTCCGGGCCCTCTTCTGGCCCTGTTCCGCATCGAAGGCGCGCCACTCTGGCCCCTGATCGATGTACTCCTCATCGACCACGAGCCCACAATCCTCGCAGACAAGCTCTCCGCGCTGATAGTCCCTAACCAGATGGGTGCTGCCGCATTCGGGGCAGCTGTCAGTATTTGCATCCTCTTCGGGCATACTTCACACCCCCAATGTAGGAGACTTTGCCATGACCCGCTCTGGACAAGTCCGGGGTCACCACAAAGTTTATTATATCTTCGGATATCACATCCTAGTATATAAGTTTTACGGAAAAGTATATTTCCTTTTTTACGCCCCTTTTTGAAGGCCAGCCTGAAAATCGGGTCGTTGCACCTGAAGGACACCCTTGATGCAGACCAATTCCGGGGTCGGGGCATCACGTCAACGTATATATAGCCTCCAGCAACTTCATATTCGGACCCGACAGGAGGTGTTCTCGCGGGCAGATGGACCTACCTCGTCCTGATGGCGGTGATGATCGGCGCGATGGCCATCAGGCTCATCCCCCTCATCGACTTCACGCTGTGGGGATCGGACTGGGGGGAATACTACACTTTGACCCAGGGCCTGGTCGACAGCGGAAGCCACGTGGAGGTGAACCCGGGATGGGGGAAGGCCTACGTCGATTTCCCAGGCCTGTTCGACCTTGCCGGGGGATTCGCCCTCGTGACCGGGACCAGCGTTGCCACTACCATCACACTTGCCATCCCCTGCGTGACCGCTATCTCCTGCCTGCTGGTGGCATGCATCGTGCTCAGGCTTGGTGGCGGCCCTTGGGGTGCCCTGTTCGCCGCCTGCGTGCTGGCTGTGGTCTTTCCCGAGGTCTACGCCAACTCCCATCCCGCTCCTGGCCCTCTGGGCTCGGTACTCGTGATGGCGATCATGCTGATCTTCGTGATCGGGGACCGATGGAGGAGGGACGAGGACGTCGATGCGAACAGGCCCCTCGTCATGTACATCCTGTTCACGTTGCTCATCGCCGCCCTCTCGATCACCCACCATCTCTCCCTGTTCTTCGTCATCCTCGGCCTCGGGACCGTCTACGTATTACGCATGGCCCTTGTCCATGGGACCGAGGATGCAAGGAGCGCCTGGGGCCTTACCACCTTCGGCATCGCCATGGCGGCCGCAACCTTCTACTGGCTCATCATCGCCACCACCTTCCGGGATGCGGTGATGCTCGACCTCTTCGGCATACCTGGCCAAATCGTGATAGCGGCCGCTTGGATCGGTGTCATCGTGATGGTCCTTCTCGGTCTGTGGTTGAGGGGACGCAGGAGCTCGGTACCGGACACGTTGTTCTGGGGGCCGGGCCAGTTGCGGGCCACCGTCCTCGCCTTCTTGGTATGTGGCGTCTTGATCATCGGCCTCTCGGCCGTCTTCGGGGTCCCCGGGACCGACATCCAACCAGGCACGGGGTTGGCCCTCTACACGATCCCGGTGGAGGTCGCGAACGTAGTGGGTGTCGGCTCGAACGACGTGCTGTTGCGACGACATGGCGGTCATGTGATCGTCGGATGGGTCACGGCGCTGGTCGCCAGCTTCCTGTTCGCCGTGGTGATACGAAGCGAGGTCCTGGTCCCCTACAGACACCTTCCCTACATCACCGAGGCCTCTGCGGTCCTCATCGGGATAGGGATAGTGCACCTTCGCCGGATGACCCTTCCCGAGGGTCGGGCGATCTCCAGGGCGATCGGGGTGGCGGCCACCTTGCTGTTCTTCGTCCTGGTCGCCACCGCATACCCCCCCAAGGAGGTCATGGCCGGGTTCCAGGAGGGAACGAACCAGTCCGAGGTCGAGGCCTCCATCTGGTTGAGGAACGGACTGCCGAGACCCGGCGCCATCGTCGATGACGACTCGTCGGGAGCCGTGGTCACGGACCACCGCCTTTCCTCGATGTCCTTCGGCATCGGGGACAAGATGGCCACATGGGACAAGGGGGGTGCCGTCCTTTACGGTGGGAGGGACGCTGCCACATTGGAGGCCCTCAGGGATGTCGAGACCCCCAACGGGGACCGTCCCGTCGCAGCGGTGTTCCTCTCCGAGGACTTCCGTACGGGGGCCGCCCTCTCCCAGTTCGAGTCCGCGGAACCTGTCGAGGGGGAGGCTTGGGACAAGTTCTTCGGACCGCCCTTCGTCCGGCTCTACGATGGAGGCGACGTCTGGGTGTTCGGAGGGCCACAGCCTGTCACCGGGTGGGCCTGAGAGGGAACCATTTAATACCAAAATCTCGTTCCTTGCGACAAGGTGCTCGTGGATGCCAGTGATGACCTTGGAGGACTACGAGGACCTGAGGTCCCGTCTCCACAGGTACTCGGACATCGAGCTGGTCGCACAGGAGACCAGCATAGAACCCGAGGCACTGCTGGTCATCTACACCCAGAAGGTAACGCGTGACGCGACCCGTCGCTACTACCGGCTGAAGACCCGAGCGCGGAAGTACTATCACCAGTGGAGGTCCGGCAAACCCCTCATGAAGTTCGCCCTTGAGAACCGGTTCCCTCCCGTGCTCGCCTCCCTTATCATCCTCCTCGAGGGTGACTACCCCAGGAAGGGCTTCTGGAAGATGGTGGAGAACCCGGACCGGGTGCCTGATGCCCGATTGCGTCGCGAGATCAAGGAGGTCGTTCGCAACGACCACATATACTCGCCCGAAGGGGCCGGGGTGCAGGCCGAGAGGGGCCGGAGGGGAGAGGAGAGGCTCCAGGATTGGCTCACTTCCCAAGGCATCGGTTTCCAGGACGAGGAGGACCTCCGGGGCGCCTACCCGAAGACACCGGACATCCTTCTCGATGAACCCATCGAGTACGACGGCACCAAGCTGTTCTGGATAGAGTCCAAGGCGACCTTCGGCGACAGGGTCGAGGTCTCTCGCAACTTCAAGCGCCAGCTGAAGCCTTACAGCGAGCTGTTCGGGCCAGGTCTTGTGATCTACTGGTTCGGCGTCGTCGAGGGCCTGCAGGGCATGCGCAACGACGTCATCGTCGCCGTCCCCGAGGACCTGGAGGACATCAAAAGGTCCCTGGGAGAGAATTAAGCCAGATAACCAGACCACAACTTTGATTATCGAGCTGTCCAATCGGACCCACGTGACCATTGAGAGGAAGGTGCTGGAGCGGGTACGCCCAACGGACGAACAGAAGAAGAAGCTGAAGGGGATAGTCCGCGATCTGTGTGCCCGTGTGAGGGAGATCGGCCAGTACTTCGAGGTGTCGGTCGAGCCCTACGTGGCAGGGTCCGTGGCCAAGGGGACCTACCTTCGGGACCCTGACGTGGACATCTTCATGCTGTTCCCAACGAGCGTGCCCCTGGACGAGATGACGAAGAAGGGGATGTCCATCGCCAACAGCATCATCGATGGCGGGGAGAGGTACGCCCAGCATCCCTACCTCCGTGGCACGTTCGAGGGGTTCAGCATCGATCTGGTACCGGCCTACAATTTGAAGGACACCAGCAGCCTGATGACGGCGGTGGACCGGACGCCCTTCCACGTGAGGTTCGTGAACTCCACCATGGTGGAGGAGCAGCGGGACGAGGTCCGGCTCCTCAAGCAGTTCCTCAAGGGGATCGGGACCTACGGGGCCGAGGAGTCGATACAGGGTTTCTCCGGTTACCTGGTCGAACTCATGGTGATACATTACGGCAACTTCCACGCCGTCCTCAAGGGCCTCTCCGATTACCCACCGGGGACCAAGATGGACCTGTTCCACCTGGTCAAGGAGGAGAACCTTCCCGAGGAGGACCAGGTGGCGACCTTCGATGATCCCATGGTCTTCATCGATCCGGTGGACTGGAAGCGCAACGTGGCGTCGCCCGTATCACTGGACACCCTCGCGTTCACCATACAGGCGGCCCGCGAGTACCTGCGAAAACCACGGATGACCTTCTTCTTCCCCAACCCACCGGATGTGCTCTCCAGGCAGCGGCTCGAGGGATTGATGAGGGACCGGGAGACCACGGTCATGGGGGTGAGGTTCCCCGTGTTCCACGATAACGCGGATGTGGTCCACGGTCAGTTGCGCAAGGCCCTCCGGGCAATAACCCGCATGTGCAACAGGTCCGGGTTCCCTGTGCTCCACGGGAAGCACGCGGTCCTGGGCACGTATTGCCTTCTCCTGTTCGAGTTCGAGGTGTCCCAACTTCCGATGGTCTACGTGCATCACGGCCCCAGGATCGGCGAGGGCAACGAGGTCGAGTTCTGGGAGAAGTGGAGCGAGTCAGAGCAGACCCTGGTGGGACCCTACCTCGAGGATGGGTGCTGGCGGGTGGACGTCATTCGCGGTCACACCCGCGTGGAGGACCTGCTCCACGAGGAGGTCCCGTCCCTGAACCTGGGAAAGCACATCAACAAGGAGGCGGCCGAGGGGTTGGACATCATGACGTCCCAGGACCTCATGCACAAGATGTACCGCCCAACGCTGACACGTTTCTTCATGAGGACGCCCTCCTGGATATATGGCCAGGAGCCCTCCGGCTAGGTCTCGGGCGTCGGTTCTGCGATGTCGATCGAATCCTCCGAGACCTTGGTCTCGAAGGTCTTGGTGTGGCCGGCCATGTCCTCGACGATGATCCGGTAGTACAGGTTCCCCGACCGGGTCGCGGGGAGCCGGTACTGGTAGTAGTGCTCGCCCACGAGGGCGTAGTCCTTACCATCGCCCATGACCTCCCACTCGGCCTCAGTCAGACGGACCATCGGCTTCTTGACGCTGTCGATGGTGTCGTAACCGTACTCGAGCCATACCCCTCGCAGACCCGAGGCATCGGCTGCCCTTATCATGATGGCCAGTGTGTCCCCGACCTCGGCGTTGATGCTCTCGTTGTTGAGGAACATTGTCTGGTCCTTGTTGTCCTTGATGCGCTGCCGGTTGCTCTTGTTGGAGTACAGGTTGTCCTTATGGCGCATCAGGATATCCCACTCGCCATCGTCGGTGAGGTTGGAGTCGAAGTCCACCATGACGTCCGTGACCGATGGTGGAGTGTTGTCCATCACCGGCGGGTTCGAGAAGAGCACCGAGAAGGCCAGGGCCGTAAAGATGAACATCAGGAAGGTGCTCGCGATGGTCTTCTTGGGACCGGTGTGGGTGTCGATGCCCATGCCGAGCCGGAGTCCGTAGACGGCCCCCGAGTACCCGCCGGTGGCGATGCCCCGACCGAGTGTCGTGGCACCGGCCCGGGCGCC
>JAUVRF010000389.1 GCA_030597775.1 Methanobacteriota archaeon
GGCCAGACAGGTATTCCTTGAAGCCCTTGGGCCAGTTCGCGGGGTCCAGGCCCTTCTGGGCCAGGAAGGCGGCGGTCCACCTCTCCAGGCCGATGCCAGAGCAACCCGAGACCAGCTCGCCCCGCTGGGCCTTGATGGTGAAGGCGCTGGTGTAGCGGTCCCCCAGTATCGAGAGGTTCTGGAACTCCAGCCACTCGCTCTCCTCCCGCGAGCCCCGGTACGGCAGGTAGGCCTCGTAGTCGATGGTGCCCTCCCTTCGGTCGTCGCTCCCGGCTTCCGCCCCCCCGGCGTCCGCGCCCTCGGCCTCCCCGCCGGCCATGCCCGCCTGCTGGAGGTAGAAGGGGGAGACCCAGGCCATGCGCCACTCCAGTTCCAGGATGTCGTTGAACACGTGCTTGTAGCGCTCGATCAGGCCCTCGCGCAGCTCGACCAGCTGGTCGATGGTGCCGATGTACACGGGCTCGATGCGGTGGAACTCGTCCACCCTCTCGATGCCGTGACGGCCCCCGGACTCGTAGCGGTAGGAGTTGGCCGTGCGGTCGTAGACCAGGATGGGCAGGTCCTCGTCGGCCAGGGTGCGCTTCTGGAACGACCAGTAGATGTTGGGGCACTGGGCGTAGGTCATGCCCGCCCGTGGCACCTCGAGGAGGTCGGCGAGCTTCTCCCGCGGGACCTCCCGGGTGACCTTGACCAGGTCGGAGAGCTCCTCCCATGCCTCGGCGCTCCGGGTGGCGGGTTCGGAAAGATAGTAGATCTCGTTGGCCACGCCCTTCATGTGGCCCGTCTTCAACCAGACCTCGAAGGGTACCAGCGAGGAGCTGATGACCTCCTGGAAGCCCAGGGGGTGGAGCACCTCCTCCAGGGCGATGCGTTCCATCGCCCGGATCACCGCGGCGGCCTGGGGCCGGAAGAACCAGCGGCCCTTACCTGGACCCTGCTGGATCCAGCCCAGGCGGGCCATCTCCTCCGTGGGGTCCATGTCGTACGCGTGCTCGATGGCGGGCGATTCCCAGATGGCCTCCCAGAACTCCTCCTTGCCCTCGTAGCGCTGGGCGTCCACCTTCTCCTTGACCAGGGCGATCAACCGGTCGACGTAGTTGCGCGAGAGGAAGTCCTCGGTGACATCGGTGAGGACGAGACGGGCCGTGGTGCCCTGGAACTCCAGCCCGCTGGCGAAGGGCACCCGCACCTCCGCGGTGGGCTCGCTGGAGACCTGGAACTCGATGGTGTAGCGGTCGATGCGGACCGCCCTACCCCCGATGCGGTGGGCCTTCCCGAACCGACCGCTGAGCTCCTTGCGGAGCCGGAGCAGGGCCTCGTGGGCCCGGACATGCCTTCCGGACAGGATGGTGAGCTTCAGCTCGGGGCCATCCACCTCGAAGGATCTGACATGGGGGCCATCCTCGCCCTCGGGCACCCCCTTCGTGAGGACGGTCTCCTCGATCTCCCTGAGGATACCATCCAGTTCGGCGGCGGCAGGGGCCAGGTCGGCGCTGAAGATGATCGCCCCCTCGAGTTCGAACCTCACTCGGTCAGCCTCCAAACCCCCATAGGGAATCTCGTATATATCTCTTGAGCGGCCGGGGGAAGGGGCTGGGTATGCCGGGGGCCGCCAGGGATGACCCCCTAAACCTTATAACCACCGAACGGGTTATAGGCCTACCACCCGGAGGGTAGGGTATGAAGAAGGGTCTCCTCAAGCGGCTCAAGACCGAGTCAAAGCCTGTTCCTGAAAGCGAGAAGTTCATCGACCTCGGGGACATACACATCGAGGGCCTGGAGCTTGAGTCCTCGGCCGGAGGCATGGAGCTGCGGGTGGCGGAGGTCAACACCTTCGACGACCTGGGGCCCGTGATCGACCAGGTCTACGACGGCAACATGATCCTGGTGGACATCTCAGCCCTCTCCACCGACGACGCCGCCATGAGGCGGGTGGCCAACGAGCTCAAGAGCGTGGCCCGGGACGTCAATGGCGACGTGGCAGGCGTGGGCAAGAACATCCTCGCCGTCACCCCCACTGGCGTCTACATCAACAGAGAGGTTCTCAGGGGCCCGTACTGAGGCATCCTCCACCCCTTCCGTCCTCCTTCGATACCACCTTCCGGAGCACCGTATGGGAATCGATATGGGTTTAGGGGCTTTTCTCAAGATATGTGAATATTGAAAAAGTGTATGGCATGTATCGAAATTGGGCCGATATCTTTTTTTTAGTGGGTCATTTATTTCGCGCGCGTGAGAAGTATGCGGGAAAGTATTTATACGGACCTGGACTACCTCAAGGCAGCCTGTATTCAGGCTAGACGAGGGAATACCATGTTGTGGAAGAGGCAAGGAGATGGCGCAGTCTCCGAAATTGTTGGGAATCTCCTCATTCTCGTGATCACCGTGGCCCTGTTCTCGGTGGTCCTTACCTTCGTATACAGCATCCCTGGCCCAGAGGCCACGATAACCGCCGACATCGTCCCGATGTTGGAGCGGACCTCGGCCGTGGATGGCACGCTGCACCTGCAGCATACGGGAGGAGAACCCCTCAAGGAGGGCGAGACCTACATCCTGGTGAGCATAGATGACACCCCCCAGAGGTTCGAGATCTCGGACGGGTTGCCAGCCGGGAAGACAGTAATGGAACCGGGCGACACCTGGAGCATGGACTTCCTCGGCACCGTCTCGACGGCCGCCAAGCTGGACGTCAAGATCGTGGACGTCACCTCCAACAGCCTGCTGTTCTACACCGTCGTCCAGCGGGGCGTCAGCTCCAGCGGCGACCACGACCCCATCATCGCCTAC
>JAUVRF010000121.1 GCA_030597775.1 Methanobacteriota archaeon
ATGTAAAGGATGTCATGTCACCCAAGCCCATCACCATCAAGGAGAGCGATGACGTGGAGCAGGCCCGAAACATCATGAGGGACCTGGATGTCCGCAGCATCCCCGTCATCGACAAGGAGGGTAGGCTCTCGGGGGTCATCGGTGTCAAGGACCTGATGGCATACTACAGCAGGGAGAGAGGCCAGAAGCGGTCCGCAAAGGGTAGTCCCGGTGACGCCGTGAGCCTCTCGATATCCGTTGGCAGCCTGATGAACACACCTGCCATCCACATAGACATGGAATCCGACATGGCCGACGTGATCGGGCTCATGTCCGACCATCACATCAGCTCCGTGGTCGTCGTGGAGAACATGGTGCCCATGGGCATAGTCACCCACATGGACGTGCTCGAGCTGGTGGCCTCCTACCAGGAGCGTCGGCAGGTGTACATCCAGATAACCGGCCTCGAGGAGCACGACCCAGACGTGTACGACGAGATGTACAACATCATAGAACGGCGCATGCAGAAGATCACCCCGATCGAGATGCCGCAGCTCCTGATGCTCCATTTCACCGAGCACCACCATCCCAAGGAGGCCCGCAACTACTCCATCCGGGCAAGGCTCTCCACCAACACGGGTCTGTTCTTCTCCGACACCTTCGATTATGACAAGTTCCGGGCCTTGGACCAGGTCCTGGACCACCTGGAGAAGCAGATAATAAAGGAGAAGGAGAAGTCCAGGTCCCACAAGAGGTGACGCCGGACCGCTCCGTCAAAGGTCCCAGTAGTCCTTGTGGACATCTATCACGCGATCCACGATGTCCGAGCCCATGCCATGGGGATCCTCCACATCAGTGAACTTGTAGTCCAGGGTCCTCCCCGAGAAGCCCTCGTGGATCCCCCATACCACCTCGGCCTGGGCATCGATGTTGTAGCCGCCCTCCAGGAAGTACGTTGCACCCGGTAGTCCCATCTCCTCGGCCATGCGGTGGGCCACCAGGTAGGCCTCGACGTAACCCTGGGACGAGAGGGAGAGACCCCCGAGGGGGTCGGCGTAGTGACCGTCGCCCCCCAAGCTCATCAGGATCGCCTTGGGTGTGAAGGCCTCGAGGACGGGCCGGATGACCCTGTCGATGGCGTCCCGCAAGGTGCCGTCGCCCATACCCTGGCGTAGAGGGAAGTTGATGTTGAACCCCTCGCCGGTCCCCTCTCCCACGGATTCGATGGGGCCGGTCCCGGGGTAGATCCCCCACTGGTGGGTGCTTATGTACAGTACGGACTCGTCCCCGTAGAACACGTCCGATGTGCCGTTGCCGTGATGGACGTCCAGGTCCAGTATCGCCACCCTGGTGATGTTCTCCTCCTTCTGCAGCGCCCTTGCGGCGATCGCCACGTTGTTGAGGTAACAGAAGCCTCCCGCGTAGTTGCGGCCGCTGTGGTGGCCCGGTGGTCGGGCCAGGACGATGTTGGACCTTCCGTTCCTCAGGGTGTCCTTGGCCGCTGCGATGGATGCCCCCGCCGCCTTCTCGGCTATGCTGTAGGTCTCGGGACGGACGTACGTGTCCGGGTCGTACGGTCCCTCGCCGAAGTTCGCGAGCATGTCCAGATAGCTACCGTCGTGGACCAGGGTCAGCTGTTCCCGTCGGGCGGGCCTCACGGGAAGGATCTCTGCATCCAGCTCCAGCTGTTCCATCATCTGGAGGATCCTCACAAGGCGCTCCGGACATTCGGGATGGTAGGATGTCTGTCGGTGCTTTATGAAATCCTCGTCATAGAAGAGTGGCATCGTGACCGCCCCGACAATCACCTTCGCGGGTCATTATCCTTTCGCAGGCACCAGAGGTCATATCTCCGGCCCCTCTCCGATCACGTCGGAAAGGGGTTCCTCGGGTTCCCTGGCCGACTGGGAGCCCGGACCCTTCCGCCTCCGGACCAGGCCGAGGGCATGGCGGACATTGACGTCGAACAGTCGCCCGTACATCCAGGCGGAGATCATCACGCTGGCCACGAAAAGGGAGCCGGCGAAGACCTTTATGAAGAGCTGGGTGTCCAGGGCCTCGTCGCCAGCGATCCGCAGGGAGATGTTGTACCAGTCATCGTTCCGGAGGGCGAGGTAGTACGTGTCCGTCCTGTGGGCGGTGTACTCGATCTCGCCCACATCCGTCTCCCTCGTGTCGATGACGAGCTCGTCCAGGGGTACGTAGCCCCTGCCCTGCTCCATGCTGGCCCTGTTGTCGCTGTCCAGGAGCTGGACCGTGACCATCCTGCCTTCCAGCACCTTGACGCTTCCCTCGTCCACGACGACGCGAACGCGCATCTGCTCACTCTGCTGGTATAGACCCAGGGAGCCGGTCCATATGGAGTGTTTCCTGACCTCGACATCATCATAGGTCTGGTCGTATGCCACGGCGGCCCCGTACCAGATACCGACGAGGACAGCACCTAGCACGACGAAGGATATGATCTTCCCCGCCCTGCGATCCAATTCGTGCACCCCGTTCCTTCAGGCATCCCTGTCCAACCCAAGATGCCCTTTGACCTTCTTAATCGTACCGGAGGTGATGAGGGTCTCGATCCTTGCGGGCCTTCCGTCCACCTCCCCGATGGACCTTATGCACTCGACCATCGCCTCCTGCTCCGTGTGCCGACAAAGGACGATGCCCAGCTCCCCCGTGAACACCGTCAGGCGCTTCCTGTCCGGGAGGCCCGCCGCCCGCGTGGCGCCGTCGATGGCCCGCACCATTCCCGACCTGTCCGGTACGGGTCCGGTGTCCATCACAAGACGGAAGCCGATGTACCTCTTCCTCTCTCGCCGGTCGGGTCCCACCATGATGCCACGCGATGATGTGACTGTGAGAAATAGATTGCGGCCGCGTAGCCTTTATCTAGCCATATATCGTACTCCGGTCGATCCCAAAGAGGAGTATTGATACCGATGGCTTTCTCCAGCTGGGCCCTGAGCAACATCTTGGGGCTCATCCTCGTCATGGTCCTCGCCATCTTCCTGTACGGCATCATGGCCCAGCTGTTCTTCGAGGTCCTTCCACCCGGCACGGACCCCCGCGCCGCGACCCTTGGCCCCTGCATCGTCGCAGGCATCGTCGCCTCCATAATCGGTGGTTTCCTCACGGCCCGCCTTAGGATATGGCTAGAGACCGAGTGAGCCCTGACGGGGACCTCAGCCCTGGACCGCCCTGATGTGGCGTACGTCCCCCGCCCTGATCTCACGTATCTCCCCGCCGCCGAGGTCGACGATCAACGCGCCCCCGTCCCGGGAGACCTCCCGGGCCGTCCCGACCAGCCGCCTGCCGCCCTCTGTGAAGGCGACCCGCTTGCCCAACGTGATGCACCGTGACCTGTACTCGTCCATGGCGGCATCGTCAAGTCCGGTCCCCAACCTCGATAGCAGATGGGCCATGACCTCGACCAGGATGGGCTCCAGGTCCAGGTTGCGCCCGACCAGGTCACCCAGGCTGCAAGGTGTGACGGGCCACTCATCGGGAGGCAGTTCCTCGGGAGGGTCGATCACGATCCGGGCGTTGACGTTGATGCCGATACCGACCACGGTCCGGGGTCCACCGCCGCCTCCGACCACGACATTCCCCCTGGATTGGAGGAGCACCCCCGCCACCTTGCCATCGTCTATGAGCACGTCGTTGGGCCACTTGAGCAGGGACCGGGCGTCCGGGAGGCCCGCAGTCTCCAGGACCACCTCCAAGGCATTGGCCACTGCCAGGGCGGCCAGCAGGGATAGGTCGGTGATGTGGGATGGCAGGTGTTCCACCGGTGGCACGTAGGACAGGTAGAGGCCGCCAGGGGGCGAGACCCAATGGGAGCTGTGCCTGCCGCGACCCCATGTCTGCTCCCTTGCCAGGAGGAGCAGGCCCTCCCTCTGGTCATCGAGGGCGATCGCGTTGGTGGAGGTGACGCACTCCATCGCCTCCACGTGCCTGAGCATGGCCGCGGGTCCGACCCAATCTACCAATGCGGATAGGACAGCCTCCGGCCGTATTGCCTCCGCCGGGCTCGCATCCGTGCCGATCATGGCGATTTGGGGAGGGACGGAACGGCTCTTGAGCCTTTCGCAAGGGGGGGCCGATTTTCACATCTGGGGGGCGGTTCGATGGGGTTATATACGTAGAGGGGCATATCCAGAATCCCTTCAGTACGGAGTCTACTGGAACCTTGGTACGCAGACCCCTGGACAGTCGGCGATGGCACCCTCAGGGACTGCGTTTCGTCCTGTTAGCGGAGGGAGCGACGGATGGCGATTTGCCCAAAGTGTAAGAGCAATGTCAATACTGGAGTGCCAACCTGCCCGAAATGCGGCACGAACATGCCCATGGGAGGCTCGGGAGGCGACCTGATAGGTGGCGGGTCCCTGCTGGGAGGGGGAGCACTCCAACGGAAACAACGGTCAGGCAGCGGTGGGGCCCTGGGTGTGGGACCCACCAGCTTCGGGGACCAGGTCTCCTTCGTGGGAGGCTCCGACGCGGCCAAGCAGATAGAGAACATCAACGTGGCGGAGATGGACGAATCCCACTTCAAGTCCATCACCGATCAGATGAACACCATCCTTACCCAGATGGGAGTCCCGTCTGCGATCAACAAGAACACCAAGCTTACGCTGCCCAAGGCCGAACGCAAGCTGGTGGACCTCATCGCGAAGAAGCTGGACGAGGCGGAGGAGCACTTCGGTCGGGTCGTCGGCAACCACGAGACGTATATCCGCCTCGGGAACGTCTACTACCTGGGAAAGCGGACCCGTGAGTATGCGATCCAGTCGGGGGAGGTCACCCTCACCGTTGGCCTGAAGGACGAGATGCAGTACGAGCAGGCCATCTCCCTCTACGACAAGGCCATCGAGCTGAACAACAACTTCGACGACGCTTGGAACAACAAGGGCAACGTGCTCGACGACATGGGCAGGTACGAGGACGCCATCGCCTGCTACGACCGGGCCATAGAGATCAAACCCTACGGCGAGGAGTACTGGAACAACAAGGGCAATGCCCTGGACGAGATGGGAAAGTACGAGGAGGCCATCGAGTGCTACGACAAGGTCATAGGCATCAAGCCTGACTACGAGGAGGCCTGGAACAACAAGGGCTTCGCCCTGGGCTCCCTGGGCATGTACGAGGAGGCCATCGAGTGCTACGACAAGGCCATAGAGATCAACGCCAACTACGAGGTGGCGTGGAACAACAGGGGCTACGCCCTGGGCATGCTCAAGCGCGTCGAGGAGGCCATCGAGTGCTACGACAAGGCCATAGAGATCAAGCCCAACTACGCAGAGGCGTGGAACAACAAGGGCAACGCCTTCTATATCCTCCGCCGCGTGGAAGAGGCGATCCAGTGCTTCGATAGGGCCATAGAGATCAACCAGTCCTACGAGAAGGCCTACTACAACAAGGGGTCGACCCTGTCCGCCATGGGTCGCATCGACGAGGCCATCATAATGTACGAGAAGGCCATCGAGATCGACCCCAACTACGAGAAGGCGTGGAACAACAAGGGCAACGCCCTTTACAATGCCCGGCGCATCGACGATGCCATCGACTGCTACGACCGGGCCGTGGCCATCAATCCCTACTTCGAGCAGGCGTGGAACAACAAGGGCAACGCCCTGTACACCATGCGCAAGGTGGACGAGGCCATCGCCTGCTACGACAAGGCGATCGGGATCAGCCCCGAGTACGTGAAGGCATGGTTCAACAAGGGCAACGCCCAGTTCAACCGGGGTCGCGTCGACGACGCCATCGAGTCCTACGACCGGGTCCTGGGGATCAATCCCCGCTTCATCAAGGCCTGGAACAACAAGGGGTTCGCCCTGGGGTCCCAGGAGCGATACAAGGAGGCCATCGCCTGCTACGACAGCGCCCTGGACATAGACCAGGAGTTCGAGCACGCGTGGAACTACAAGGGTGAGGCCCTCTTCGAGCTGGGGGAGACCACCGAGGCCATCACCTGCTTCGACAGGGCATTGCAGCTCTACCCCGACTTCGGCGAGGCTTGGACCAACAAGGGTCGCTCCCTCAACCGCATGGAGCAGTTCGAGCAGGCGATCCTGTGCTTCGACAGGGCCATCGAGCTCCAGGATGACAACGAGGAGGCATGGTACCACCGCGGGATCGCCAACGCCAAGCTCCACCGGTTCGCGGCCTCCATCAACCACTTCGACCGGGCCCTCGAGATCGGCCCGTCCTTCGCGCG
>JAUVRF010000057.1 GCA_030597775.1 Methanobacteriota archaeon
GTTCTCACACAAGGACCTGTTCAGGATCGACACCACGACCGATGCGGACAGGGCTCGCATCCAGAGCCCTCGCCTGTCCTTCAAGGCGAAAGTACCCGCCGTCACGACCTTCCGCAGGGTGCTCAGGATCCTGGACAGGTGCGGCTTCGACTGGGTCCTGCATTACAAGGGGCCCGACCTTGGGATCAAGGTGGAGGACGGCGATATACCCAGTATCGAGCTGATCGACAGCAAGCTCGACAGGTACACACCCGAGGACATCCCTGTGGAAAGGATGAGTGCCGTTCTCCTCTACAAGAGCTACCAGCGCATCCGGGTCAAGGTCAAGGTGAGCGGCAGGTACGCCAGCAAGGTGAAGGTGAAGGTGAAGGGCCCCGTGCTCAAGTCTGACTGGAGGGAGATCCAGCGCAGGATCAAGAAGAGGTTCGGTACGGAGGTATAGGGGGGAGGAGCGATATGGGTGGCAGATCGAGCGACGGCCGTACCATCGATCCCCACGAACCGGGCTCATTCGAGTTCCACAATCCCCACCTCTATTCCAGCTACTCAACGGACCTGAGATCCCAGCGCTCTCTTGTCATGAGCCCATCGCTCTCATTCAAGACCGAGGGACCGGTGGTGTCCACCTTCATCCGGATGCTCCGGATCCTGGAGGAGGCCGAGTTCGCCTGGGTCTACGGATACTCGGGTCCCCGTGTGGGCTTCCGTTTACGACGGGGAGAGACCAAGGACGTGGACCTGCTCATCGAGGCCCTGGAGGGGGATTGGGACGATCACATTCCCCTGATGGGCATGAAGGCGACCCTCCTGTACGACAGGGAGGAACCCGTGAGGGTCAACTTGAAGGTCGGAGGATTTGGAACCACCAAGGTGCGGGTCAAGGTGAAGGGCACGATGCTGATGTCCGACTGGACGGAGATCAGACGCGCGGTCATCAAGAGGTACGATGTCTAGGAGGGGGACTCGAAGGCCTTATCTCTGGCCGATAACCTCAAGGTCACGTAAGCGAAAGAGGGAGGATCCAGTATGGCAAAGGACCAACAATGGGGAACGGGAGGTCGTCCCGGTCAACCGGGCAGCATGGAGTACACTCGACCCGATCTGTATCCGAACTACTCGCCCGAGACCGCAAAGCAACGGACCAATATAGTTAGCCCCTCCTTCAACTTCAGCGCCCCCGTGACCCCCTTCGTCGCCTTCAATCGTATCATGAGGATCATGGAAAGGGTCGGCTTCGGGACCGCCACCTCGTACAAGGGGCCGGCCATCGGTGTCACGGTCAATGAGGACACCCCCGTCAAGGCCCTCAAGCTTGCCGAGGCGATGGAGAAGCATCAGGGTGGGAAGCTCCCCTTCGGCGGGATAAGGGTCGTCATGCCCTACGATAACGACGAGGACACCCACGTGAAACTGAAGATAAGCGGTGGGAAGAAGGCCAAGGTCGGCATCAAGGTGAAGGGAACGATGCTGATGACCCATTGGAAGGAACTGGAGCGGCGGGTCCACAAGAAGTTCGGCAAGCACTGATGCCGGTCAATCCTCGGGTCCCAGGGGAGGCGGCCGGTGGGTGTTGATGATCACGTAACCCACTATCCCGGTCACCGCCACGACGGTCAGTATGGCGGCCCACCAGTAGGGCCAGGGGTCCAGCGATTCATCGGGGGGCACGTCGAGGGGCGCGAATGATATTGTTTTGGTGGACAGCCGCACGTCGCCCGCCTCGGTGCCGTCCCCGTTGCCCACCACTCCCTCGGCAGTGAAGGCCACGTTCTCGTACGAGAAGGGCGCGGTCCACTTCACCGACCATCGGTCCACCTCGGAGGCGCCCTGGGAGCCCACCTCCCGTTCGCCGACCTGGATGCAGCTGGCGTTCGCGATGGCCAGGGTGCCGTTGGTCACCCCCAGCTGGAACGCATGGAGGATGTCGAACGAGGGTTGGGGTCCAAGCCCACGCTCGATGACAACGGTGATGGTGTACTTGCGTCCGTGGACGAAGGTCCCGGGGATGCCCTCGATGGTGATGGAGGCGCCCACGCTCACGCCGTTGTAGTCATCGTTGGGGGTGTGACAGCTGCGGCAGCTTCCGTCGATGCCGCTGGCCCCGGGCTGGGGAGGCATGGCCGTCGTGACGGTGGCCACCAGCATGGCGAGGATGATGATGGTGAGGACGATGGTCGTGAAGACCCCGACTCTTCGGGGGGAGGATACCAAGGGCGAGACCTCTTGGTGCCCGTTATCAGGTTGATGGGCCTTAAGCCTGACCCAGGTCCAGCTCCATGAGCCCGGTGGCGGGGTTGAGCCGACGGACCATCTCCTTGTCGACCCGTTTGATGGAGATCTCGTTGAGTATGGTGACATTGTCCTTCCACAGGTGGCCATCCCCCAGGCCGAGGTCCGGT
Source organism: Methanobacteriota archaeon (assembly GCA_030597775.1). Classification (GTDB taxonomy): domain Archaea; phylum Thermoplasmatota; class DTKX01; order DTKX01. Next base: position 2,400 of record JAUVRF010000057.1, read on the forward strand.
CCCGCCATCGCCACGTGGACGTGGGGCATCACGGTGCTCGCATCGTCAGCCGAGACGGCGATGGTCCCGCTCATGGCGGCCAGCTCGTGGGGAGTGGCGAACACCCTCTTGACATAGCCCTTCGTGGCGTGGTCGAACCAGCCCAGCTCGAAGTCCTTGAGCATGCCCACCCCGGTGAGGATGACCCCGTACCTGAGGCCGACCTGGTCCAGGGCCTTCACCAGCGTGGGAAAGAGGTCCTCTCCCTCGTGCAACCTGATGACGACGGTGCCATCGTCCTCGATGACCTGCATGATGCACGCCTCCTACTTGCCAAGTTCCTTGCGGAAGGCCTCGGTCAGGAGGGGGACCACGGTGTGGAGGTCGCCCACGATGCCGTAGTCGGCGATCTTGAAGAGGTAGGCGTCCGGGTCCTTGTTGATGACCACGATGATGCCGGAGGTCTGCATTCCGGCCCGGTGCTGGATCGAGCCGCTGATGCCGCAGGCGATGTAGAGGTCCGGGCGGACCGACTTGCCCGTCTGGCCCACCTGGTTGTCCTGGGATATCCAGCCCTGCTCGACGGCCACGCGGCTCCCTCCGATCTCGGCCTCCAGGACCTCTGCCAGTTCCTCGAGGACCTTGAAGCCGGCGGAGCTGCCGACCCCGCGCCCTCCGGAAACGATGATCTTGGCCTCCTCCAGGTTCACCATCTTCCTGGGGACCTTGACGATCTCCCGGATGGTGATCATGAAATCACGGTCCTCGAACTCCACATCCATCTTGATGACCTCGCCGGAGGCGCCCGCCTTTGGCTCGGTCTCCTTCATGATGCCGGGTCGGACCGTGGACATCTGGGGTCGGGTGTTGGGGCACAGGATGGTGGCCATGATGTTGCCGCCGAAGGCGGGCCTCGTCATCTTGAGCAATTTCGTCTCGGGGTCGATGGTGAGCTCGGTGCAGTCGGCCGTGAGGCCGGCGTTGAGGCGACGGGACACCCGGGGTGCCAGGTCGCGTCCGATGTGGGTGGCGCCCAGCAGGAACATGTTGGGGCTGTATGTCCTCACCAGCTCCACCATCACCTTGGTGTAGGTGTCGAACCGGTAGGTGATCAGCTCGGGGGCCTCCACGTGGTAGACGATGTCCGCCCCGTACTCGAAGAGGGTGGGGATGAAGCCCTCCACCTGGTGGCCCACGAGGACGGCGCACACGCGCTCGCCCACGTCGGCGGCCAGTCCCTGCGCGCAACCGAGGAGCTGGAGGCCCACCTTGGCCAGTGCTCCGTCCCGGTGCTCGGCGAAGACCCAGACGTCCTTGTATTCCGAAAGGTCGGTGACGATCTCGATCTCGGAGACGATGGCATCCTCGGGGCAGACGGGGATGCACGCGCCGCACACGGTGCACTTGTCGTTGATGGAGGCCTTCTTGGTATCGTCGTCGAAGTCGATGGCGTCGTAGGGGCAGGACTTGATGCAGATCTTGCACCCGATGCACTCCGGTTCCTTCACGTTGACTCCGGGCATCTTGATCACCTCACCCTCACGACGTTCTTATCACGCAGGTGCTTGACCAGCTCCTTCGTGGTCTGCTCCGGGGGACCCTCCAGGATCAGGCCATCGCCCTTGGGTTCGGGGGCGAAGGTGCGGGCCACCTGGGTGGGGGACCCGTCCAGGCCGATCATCTTCTTGGAGGCCCCGATGTCCTTGGCGTTCCAGGTCTGCACGTCGCAGTCCCGGCACACGTTGACGATGCCCCGGATCGAGGGGTATCGGGGCTGGTTGATGTCCTTGATGACGGTGAAGAGCGCGGGGAGCTTGGTCTCGATGACCTCGTATCCATCCTCCAGCGCCCTCTTGGCGGTCACGGACCTGCCGTCCTCTGCGATGTCTATCTCGATGCAGTAAGTGACCTGGGGCACCCCGAGCAGCTCTGCGGTCTGGGGGCCGATCTGGGCGGTGTCCCCGTCGATGGCCTGCCTGCCTCCGAGCACGATGTCCCACTCGCCGGTGGTGATCACCGAGCGGGCGAGGGCGTACGAGGTGGCGAGCGTGTCGGACCCGGCGAAGGCGCGGTCGGATATGAGGACGGTGGTGTCCGCCCCCATCGCGCGGGCCTCCATCAGTGCGTCCTCCGCCTGGGGCGGGCCCATGGACAGCACGGTAACCGTGCCACCGAACTTCTCTCGGATGCGCAGTCCCTCCTCGAGGGCATGCTTGTCGTCCGGGTTGATGATGGAGGGTACACCCTCACGGATAAGGGTGCCCGTCCTCGGGTCGATCTTCACATCGGTGGTGTCAGGCACCTGCTTGATGAGCACGACGATGTTCATTCCTTCAACTCCTCTGGGTGTGGGTGTGACCTCCATTGTCACTTCCCTGATAGTACGTTGAGCGCGATGACGAGACGCTGGATCTCCGAGGTCCCCTCGTAGATCTCTGTGATCTTGGCGTCCCGGAAATACCTCTCCACGGGATAGTCCTTGATGTAACCATAACCCCCGTGGATCTGGATGGCCTTGGTGGCCGAGGCCATGGCCATCTCGGAGGCGAAGAGCTTCGCCATGGCGGCCTCCTTGGAGAAGGGCTTGCCCGAGTCCTTGCACCAGGCTGCGTAGCGGACCAGCATGCGGGCCGCCTCGATGTCGGTGGCCATGTTGGCGACCGCCTCCTGGATGGCACCGAGCCGTCCGATGGGCTTGCCGAACTGCTCCCGCTCGTTCGCGAACTGGATGGAACGGTCCAGGCTGGCCTGGGCGATGCCCAGTGCCTGGGAGGCCACGCCGATGCGGCCCACGTCAAGGGTCATCATGGCGATCTTGAAGCCCTTGCCGCTCTGCCCCAGCATGCGGCTGGCCGGGATGCGGCAGTTCTCGAAGACCAGCTCTGCCTGGATGGAGGCCCGGATGCCCAGCTTGTCCTCGATGGTGCCGAAGGTGAAGCCGGGGTCGCCCTTCTTCAGGATGAAGGTGGTGATGCCCCGGGTGCCCTTGGACTTGTCCTCCATGGCGAAGACGATGTAGACCTCCGCCACGGTGGCATTGGTGATGAAGTGCTTGATGCCGTTGATGACGTAATCGTCCCCGTCTTTGACGGCGACGGTCTGCTGCATGGCGGCGTCGGAGCCCGCCGAGGGCTCGGTCAGACCGAACGCCCCGAGGCTGCTGCCGTTGGCGATGGGGGTCAGGAACTCGGCCTTCTGCTCGTCGGTCCCGAAGGTGAGCAGCGGGAAGCAGGCAAGGGAGTTGTTGACCGACACGGCGATCCCGGTGGAGGCGCACGCCCTGGAGATCTCCTCTATGGCCAGGGTGTACGAGACGGTGTCGCAACCTCCCCCGCCCAGCTCCTTGGGAACGGTCATCCCGAGGATGCCGATCTCGCCCAACCTCTTGATGATCTCCTCGGGGAACCGGCCCTCGGCCTCGTACTCGGCGACGATGGGCTCGATCTCGTTCTGTGCGAACTCCCGAACCATCTGCTGAATCATCAGCTGCTCTTTACTGAGGGCGAAGTCCATGGCAAACCACCATCCTGGACAGGGTACTGGCCCCTGCTGGGGAGCTCGGGGATAGCGCTTTTCGCAGATAAGGTTTACTAACGGGAGTGCTGGCCTGCTCACTGGAGGGTCAGGGAAGGGCGAGAAAAAGGGGGGGTTTCCGGGTCGCGGCTGGGTCCGGCGCGACCCGGATATTGTTCCAAGGAAGGAAGGAGGAACAACGGAGGAAGTGGGGAGGATTTCCGGATGGGGAGGCGGGATGCAAGAGGCAATGCCGCCGTGGTATTCTACTCCTCCTCCGCGTCCATGAGCTGCATGCGCATGAATGCAGGGAACGAGTAACCACCGCTCACCCGAAGGCGGGTGACCCAGCTATCATACCCTATTACTAGGACGGATCCGGAGCCTTTAGCAGACGTAGTTATTACCTCCTGTTCTTGCCGTATCATACTTTGTCATGATGCTATATATACCGCGCGGCATCGTTGTGGAAAAGACCAACAATAATTCTTCCTGGCCTTCCGAAAAGCGGTTCCCGAGCGAAACGCACATAAGGTGACGTGGCCATCGCACACGGGGGGCGGCCAGCGCTCCCCCGGATGTGCTGAACTGGACCCGGAAGATGAGAAGCGCCCGGACGCGGGAGGGAGAGGTCACGATCCCGATGCGGCCCGGGCAGCTGTGCTCAAGAGGGCGGCGGATGTCAAGGCCGCGGAGGAACACGAGGAGCTGAGCTCCGCCTCCGACCGGACCCTGCTGGATTCGGCCGAGGACCACTTCCACCACGCGGACCACAAGAGGTCCATCGCGGCCTACGACGAGTACCTGCACCGCCATCCCGAGGACGTCGTGGCATGGAACAACCGGGGCGTCGTCTTCGACGCCATGGGCGACCACGCGTCGGCGGCCGACAGCTACCACAGGGCGGTCGAGCTGCAGCCCAGCTACGAGGTGGCCTGGTGCAACAGGGGTAACGCGTACACCTACATGGGCGAGACCGACGAGGCCCTGCGCAACTACATCCAGACCCTCCGCGTGAACCGCCGCTACCGCCACGGCTATGACTACCTGGTCCACCTGCTGAGGAGCCAGGGGCAGCCCAAGGACGTCATCGGGCGTCTGCAGGAGCTGGAGAGCGAACTGGGCGAGTCGGCCTACTTCAAGTACCATCAGGGTCTGCTCTGGGACGAGCTGGGTAGACCGGGCCGTGCGCTCCGGCTATACACCCGCGCCCTGGACCTGGATGACACCGATCCCGAGATCTGGAAGGCCAAGGGCAACGCCCACTTCAACCTGGAGGAGCTGGACCTTGCCATCGAGTGCTACGACGCCGCCCTCAACCTGGACATCAACAACGAGGAGGTGTGGAACAACCGGGGCTTCACCTTCTTCTCCGCTGGCTTCATGGCTGTTGCCATCGACTGCTACCGCCAGGCCGTGCGCATCAACCCTGCGTACAAGCACGCCTGGTACAACCTGGGGTACACCTACCACCAGATGGACCGCCTCGAGGAGGCCATCTCCGCATACGAGCGGGCCATCGAGATCGACGACGATGACGAGATCCTGCTCAACAACCGGGGGAACGCCGAGTACAACCTGGGCAATTACCTGGAGTCCATCCCGTGGTTCGAGCGGGCTGTCTCCATCAACCCCAAGTACGACATCGCGTGGAACAACATCGGCAACGCCCTCAACCGCAGCGGCCGGGACTCGGAGGCGATGCAGTACCATCTCCAGACCCTGGAGATCAATCCCAAGTTCGACTACGCCATGTACGCCATGGGTGAGTCCCACCACGGCATTCACGAGAACGAGAAGGCCCTGGAGTGGCTCGACAAGAGCCTGGAGCTCAACCCCAACTACGACCACACTTGGTTGCTCAAGGCCGAGGTCCTCACAGATCTGACACGGCCCGACGAGGCCCTGGAGGCGGTGGAGAACGCCATCCGTCTCAACGACGATTTCGACGAGGCCCACTTCCTGAGGGGCGAGCTCCTGGAGGAGCTGGGCCGGCCCAAGGAGGCCCGGCGGGCCTACGACGATGCCCTCGCGGCGGTGACCCGTTCCATCTCCAGCCGTCCCGCCCAGGGCCGAATGTGGGAGAGGAAGGGCAAGATGCTCGCCCAGCTGGGGGAGTACTCGGAGGCGGTCCGCTGCTACGACACCGCCCTCCTCATGCCCCGGACCTCGATGTCGGCCAGGGAGGCGCGGGCCGACGTGCTGTACCGGTCCCACAGGTACACCGAGGCCATCGACTCGATGCGCGTGCTGGAGGGCGAGGAGGTCCCCGACCCCACGGACATGCACCTGCAGATCGCCACCGTCCTTGCCGAGCTGGGGCGGGTCGACGAGGTGCGGGAGGAGCTGGCCAGCCTGCTCGAGGACCCCCTCGAGGTGACGTGGGACGTGACGGACAACGGGGAGGACAACGGGGTGGACAACGGGGAGGACCTGGTCGTCGACCTGGAGGAGGGACCCGATCGTCAGGTCCCCGAGGCGCCATCCGGGA
>JAUVRF010000373.1 GCA_030597775.1 Methanobacteriota archaeon
CTTCACATCGATCTTCTCCAGGACGAGCAGGTCCACCTCGGCGCCCGCCTCCTCGGCGGCCTTGGCGATCTCCTCCGCCATTCCCTTGGTGTGTCCGGACCTGGAGTAGTAACTGACTAGCATCTTGACCATGATCGACCCTCGGCCGTGCAAGGGGCGACAAGGGGGAAAAAGGTTGCGACGGAACCCGTGAGGGTTCCGCGGGTCCGAGGCGAGGACCTACTCGATACCGCGCTCGGCCTTGATCTCCTTGACGACCTCTTCGGTCGTGCCGAAGTCGAACTTCTTCCTCTCCGTCAACCTTCGGACGACCTCGTCGACGATCTCGATGGGCGCACCGGCCTGGACCGCCATGTTCCTGGCATGGAGGCGCATGTGACCCTTCTGGATGCCCTCGGTGGCCAGGGCCCGCAGGGCGCCGGCGTTCTGGGCCAGGCCGACGGCGGCCATCACCATGCCCAGCTCGTCGGCGGACTCGATGCCCAGGATCTTCACGTGCGCCCGTGCGGTGGGGTGCACCTTGGTGGCACCCCCGACGAGGCCCACGGCCATGGGCACCTCGATGGTGCCGATCAGGTGACCGTCGGAGGTCTTCTCCCACTTGGTGAGGGGCTTGTAGCCACCGTTGACGGTCGCGTAACTGTGGGCACCGGCCTCCACGGCCCGGAAGTCGTTGCCGGAGGCGACGACCACGGCCGAGATGCCGTTCATGATGCCCTTGTTGTGGGTGGCACACCGGAACGGGTCCTCGGCGGCGAAGTGGTAGGCGATGATCATGCCGTCCACGACCTCCTCGCCTCCCAGCTCGTCCTTGTCGAAGACCGCCCACGCGCGGGCGACCCTGTAGGTGGCCAGGTTGGAGATGATGCGCAGGTAGACGCGACCACCGGTGATGGTCTCCAGGTAGGGCGCGATGGCCTCGGCCATGGTATTGACCGCATTGGCGCCCATGGCGTCCTTGGTGTCGATGATGAGGTGGGTGATGACCATCGGGCCGGACATGGTCTCCAGGACCCGGACGACCACGTCGCGGGCACCGCCTCCGAACTTGACGAGGATGGGATCGCAGGCATCGGCCTTCTCCATTATCTCCTCCTTGTGCTGGAGGATCTTCAAACGGGTGGCCCAGGGGTCCGAGATCCCGGTCAGCTGGATCTGACCGATCATCAGGGAACCGGAGTGGCTGGTGTGGAAGCCTCCATGCTTCCGGGCCACCTTGGCCAGGTTGGACGCGGCTGCGATGACGGAGGGCTCCTCGATGGCCATGGGGACCAGGTAGTCCTTGCCGTTCAGCTGGACGTTCATCGCGATGCCCAGGGGCAGGGCCATCGTTCCGACCACATTCTCGATCATCCGGTCCGCCAGTTCCTCCCCGAGCACACCGGTGTTGCTGATGGCGGCGACCTCCTCGTCGGTGAGGTCCACCATCTCACGGATCTTCTCGACCCTCTCGGCAATGGACAGTTTGTAAAAACCGCTGATCTCCGAACTCTTCTCCATGAAATCGCCTCCCGGAACCTATCCAGGTATCGTTGGTATCCCGTGGAATACGCGCCCCATATAAAAAATGTTCGAAGGTGCCAAACGGCGCATGCCGAACCCGTTGCCATCCAGTGGCCAGCACCCGGGGACCCAAGCCCGAGCCACCCGAGGCCAGCGGGCCCGGTAAACATATGCCCAACGATTAAATAGCAAGCTCTCGGTAGACCAACCCGCACCTCCGGGGGTATGCCTACGGCTGAGAAGAGGGTCAAGATGGATCCGACCAAGTGTATGGTCTGCCAGGGCTCCCTCGGTCTTCATCCCATGAAGGTCAAGGTGGAGAGCCGTATCGGCCGCATATGCAACCGGGTGAACAAGCAGCACGCGGATTGGCTCCTGGACAGGAAGATGGACACGGCCCATCTCCGTATCACCTACCGGCGCCGCGGCGGCCTCATGGGCATCATCGTCCTGATGTTGGCCTTCATCTCGCTCCTGTGGGTCTTCTCGTACACAACGGACTTCAAGGGCCCCATCGTGGCGGCCGCGACCTTCGTCAGCATCGTCATCGGCGTGTTCCTGCTCATCGAGTTCCGTACCATCACGGTCGGCGACAGGATGCGGAGAATGCTGACGGAGGCGGAACTGGAGAGGCCCATAAGGTCCGAAAGGCCGATCGCCGCGCTGGAGAGCATGGACGAGCTCGCCAGATCCGCGGAAGAGGAGCCGCCCATGCCAGACCCCTTCACGACGGACCTTGCCCCGGCTCCAACCCAGGCCAGTCCCCAGAGGGTGACCATGATGGCGGATAACGGCATCCCCGGCATCCCACAACCAGTGATAGCGGCCAAGGAGTGGGAGGTGATGGCCGGGGAAGAAGGGACCTCCCCCGCGCCCGCAGGGACCCCCGAACCAGCTGCCCAGTTCGCTCCAGGAACGCCAGCTCCACAAACGCCTCCCATGGCTCTCATCCAGGACCTTCCCGACGACACCGCGCCTTCCCAGGCGCCGCCACCCGTGGCCCCACCGTTGGCGCCGGCGGCCCCGACGGTGCCTGTGACCCCGCCTCCGATCGCCCCGGCGACCCCGCCAGCACCTCCACCGCCACCACCATCGCCGCCACCACCCCCTCCACAGGTGGTCCAGGCCCCGCCTCCACCGCCTCCCGCGGCGGCACCACCGGCCCTGGTGGAGGAACTTCCAGCCCAGGTGGACCAGCGCCCTCCTCCGTCCACGGCACTGTCACCCCCGGCCCCCGCCCAGGCTCCACCACCACAGCCACCGGCGGCGCCGGTCGCGCCGACCACACCGGTACCTCCCGTTCCCCAGCAGTACCAGCCCCCTCCGGTTCAACCGGTGCAACCTCAGCAGCAACCAGCATACCAGCCACCTGCGCAGCAGCCACCTGCGC
>JAUVRF010000205.1 GCA_030597775.1 Methanobacteriota archaeon
GGACCTCACCCCCTTCTCTCGCAGGGCCTCGGCCGATGGCCGGGATGGACGCGAGGGCTATCAGCAGGACCTCCGCCACGATGGTGGGGGGTCCCGCATCCAGTTGGATGCGCGGATAGTAGGACGGCAGGCCATCTCCCCAGAAGGCCAGCAGGAAGGTGAGGGCGACGATGCCCAGCGCGGCCGAGAGGGTTGCGATGTCATGTGCAAGCCATCCCCGCTTGCGCCACCTCGACCTCTCGGTGGAACCGAACCCCCGGGCCTCCATCGCCTCGGCCGTTCCCACCGCCCGCTCCAGGGAGGTGTGGAAGAGGGGCATGATCACGGGCATGCGCGCGCGGATGCGGGCCATCCGCCCACCCGAGTCCAGGTCGAGACCCCGGGAGCGCGGGGCGTCCATGATCGCCGCCGCGTCGCGGACCACGGCTGGGTAGAACCGGGTGGAGAGGGAGACGGCCAGCCCCGACCTGTAGGCGAAGCGCGCCAGGAGCTGGGTGAACTCGTCCGGATGTACTGTGAGGGTGATCAGGGTGAAGGCCGACACCACAGTGTACAGACGGAGGGCCATCATCATGCCGTAGATGATACCCTCCAGGCTGATGCTCAGCTGGCCGAACGCCCAGATGTAGGGTCCCTCCCAGAAGATGGTCTCCCCCCGGGAGCTCACCAGCATGTTGATCAACACCACCATGACGGCGATGAAGGCGAAGAGCCTCATGAACGACCACCACTCCCTAAGCACGCGGCCGGAGGCGCCGATGACGATCGTTCCCGCCATCAGGGCCAGCAGGTAGTTGGGATGGGAGAGCACAAGGGCCGAGAACACCACGGCCAGGGCCATGGCCACCTTGGCCGCCGGATGGAGGCGGTGAACGGGCGTGTCCCGGTCCTTGTAGAACGGCAGCACTTCGGCATCACCCGAAGGGATTGCCCATGTACAGCCAGCGGACCACGTCGCCGTCGCTCAGGGCAGCGGAGTCCGCGGACGTCAGGCCGTATTCGTCGTTGATGTAGTAGGACCAGTAGTGGCTGTCCCGGCCGTTGACCACGCCGTCGATGGAATCGATGAAGGCGCCCATGGATTCCACGTGGTGTTCGTTCGGGATGCCAGTGGCCAGGTCCGCTGCCATCAGGATATCCAGGGCGTTCGAGGCCGTCAGGTTGTTGATGACGTAGTAGGCCCCCTCGGTCCTATCCTCCCGGACCTTGACCCACTCTCCCCCCACATCCAGGTTCCACTCGACGCGCTGGCCCGAGAAGGTGTCAGGGTCGAACCCCTCGAAGTCGATGATGAGGGTTACGTCCCTTGCCGGCCCATCATCATCACCCTCGTCGGGGGTGATGATGCAACCAGCTGTCAGGACCATCATCACCATCAACAGGATGGGCAAGGACAATGTCCAGGATCCTCTCGCCACCGCCTCACCTCCTGCGGGCGAACAGCACAACGACCAGCACGACCGCCACGGCGATGACGACCAGGACGACCAGCATGTTGGCGCCGCCGATCGACAGGTCCCAACCGGTGTCCTCCACCACGACCACCATCTCCGTGGTGATCCAGAGGTCGAACTCGTCTCCGATGGTGTAGATCACCCGGTACTCCCCGGGCTCGTCGAACTCGTAGGTCACGGAGGGTCCGTAGAAGGTCTCATCCACTCCTTCGATATCCCATTCGTGATGGGTGATGTTGCGCCCCATTGCTATCGAATCGTCGGACAGGGTCACCTTCAGGCCATCCACCTCGTAGGAGAACGACGGGATGTAGGGCGTGTCACCCATGCAGTAGACCCATCCACTGTCGGTTGCAGTGTAGAGCCGGTGGTCGGCCACGGAGATCGACGACAGGGCCCAGTTGTGAGGTTCCAGAACGCGCTCCCAAGCCAACGTACCGTCCAGTCCCAGTGCGAGGACCGAGGTGTGAAGGTCCCTCTCGGTATCGTTCTCGTTGCTGAGCACGTAGAATGTGGAACTGTGGACCGCGGGGGACGAGGATATCTGGCCTGCCTCCTGGTATCGCCATGCGACCGTTCCACTGGTCGTTATCGCCCACATCCCGGACTTGGAACCCACCAGGACCTTGCCGTCCACGAGGGCGGGCGAAGAGCCAGTTGGACCGATGGATACGTTCCAGGCCTCGTCACCGTTCATGTCAAGGGCGTGGAGGTAGCCCTCCGTCGCAACGAAACCGGGATAGATGGCCGAGATGGCATAGATCCTGTCGCCCACCACCAGGGGCGTGCCCCGCAACCGACCCCCCAGGTCCCTCGACCACACCTCGGTGCCATCCTCGATACGGAGGGCATGGAGGGAACCGTTGTCGGTGCCGATGTACACGATCCCCTCGTGGACCGTCGGTGCGGCCAGATAGACCCATCCGCCTATGTTCGCTGTCCAGTTGACATCACCGCTGGATGCCCAGAGGGCGACCAGCTTGCCGCTCCCGGTTCCCACCAGCACCCTTCCCGCCGCCACCGTGGGTGAGGAGGAGAGTCCCAGGTCGTCCACTATGGTGTTCCACCTGAGAGTGCCGTCGGAGGCGTCCAGGGCGAGGACCTGCCTGCTGGAGACCGTCACGTAGACGGTACCTCCCGCGTAGGCGGGGGAGCCTATCTCGAACCCGCCTGCACCCTGAAACTCGTATTCCCAGACCAGCTCGCCCGAGGAGGCGTTCAGTGCGAACACCGTGGGCAGCTGGGTGAACTCGAACAGGTTCCAGTCGAAGATCCCGGCAGTTACGCCGAAGACCTTTCCGTTGGCAACGGCCAGCGTGCTGTCGATGGGGCCGTTTCCCATGTCGACGGACCAGAACAGTCCCCCGGCATTGGGACCGTTGGTCCCCATGGCACCTTGGACATCGCGACCCCCTCGGAACTCCGTCCATGGCTCCCTCGTCAGGGGATCGGGAGCAGGCGATGGGTCACCGAAGGCCCCGAACCTCCAAGCGATGGCCCCCGTGTTGGTGAGGTTCAGATCGAGGGCCCCCACCATGGAGGCCTGCCAGGCCTCCTTCGTGTCATCCCACCACCAAAGGCCCCAGTACTTGCTGAAGTCGGCGGGGGTGGCGACGCCGTCGACGGATTCCAGGAACACACCGTCCTGGGAGAACGAGAACTCCAGGTCGAACCCGAGGGCGTCCGAGGCGTTAACGGTGGCACACCACGCATTGGATGGAGCAGTGTAGGCCGTGTCGTTCCATGCCCACCTGCCGTCGCCGAAATCGAAGAGAACTGCGACCGTATCCCCGTCCCCGTCTTCGGCGCCGGAGGAAGGAATCAGCGCTCCCGCGAGGAGGAGGACGACGGTCGCGATCATAGCCAGTGTCGAACGTGAGCTCATCTCATCACCTTAATCAAGTCTACTTGCTCTTTGGCAAATATACTTTATACCATAAATGCCCTTCGGTGGTTAGCCTGGAAAGACCTATACGGCGGTTGTGCGATGGCGGGAACGGGACGTAACATGAGGATACTCCGGGACCTGAGGCTATCGACCAAGGTGCTGATACTGTACGAGCTGGTCCGTCAGCCCGGGGTGGGCCAGCGGGAGCTTGCCGCCATCCTGGAGGTTACGCCCCAGGCGATCTCCGATTACCTCAAGCACATGGACGAGGAGGGCCTCGTCGAGAAAGAGGGTCGGGCCGTCCGGCCCACCATGGTCGGCTTCCAGTTCCTCCAGGAGCACCTGCAGCAGCTGGGGGACTTCACCTACCGGGCCATGCAGGAGGTCAACGTCATCAACTCCTGTGCCGCGGTGGCCGGCGAGGACCTGCGGAAGGGCGACCAGGTGGTCCTGGAGCTGGAGGAGGGCATCCTGGTGGCGCGGAAGGGCAAGTGGGGCCCTTCCACAGGGGTCGCTGGCAGGGACGCCAGGGAGGGCGAGGACCTGGCGATAATGGAATTGGAGGGGATGCTGGAGCATCACCCTGGAGCGGTGACCATCGCCTCTCTCCCCAGTGCCGTGGAGGGCGGGACCTCCAAGGTGGACCTCGTCTCGTTGAAGGAACTGGTGGTCAAGACCTCCCCGGGGGTCATCGCCGTGGTGGACCCCGTCGGTATCAGGGCCGCGGAAATGCTGAAGCTCTCCGTGGGGATACGTTTCGGTACGGACAGGGCAGTGGTCGACGCCGCGTCCCGCGGCCTCGATGTGCTGGTGCTGGGGGGCCGCGACCAGGTGGGAGCGGTCCTCGAGGTCCTGGATGCCCACAACAAGCGGTCGGAGATCCGGATCGACCACTCCGTCGTCGAATTGGGAGCCCGGTAGACGGGTGCCGTGCCTCAGACCTCTATGTGCTCGATGACGATCTCCGGTTTGGGTTCCTCCTCATCGGTCCCATCCTCTTCCCCTTCCTCTTCCCGGGGCTCTTCATCGGCGGTCTCCTCTTCAGGGGCATCCTCCTCTGGCGTCCCCTCTTCAGGGCCC
>JAUVRF010000276.1 GCA_030597775.1 Methanobacteriota archaeon
GACCACCCTGCTGCAGATCATAGGAGCCCTGGACGTGCCCACCTCCGGCTCGGCGATTGTTGACGGCTTGGAGCTCGCCGAGATGTCCGAGGCCGAGCTGACGGAGTACCGCGCGGCTACCATCGGCTTCGTGTTCCAGACCTTCAACCTCCTGGCCAACCTGACGGCGCTGGAGAACGTTGAACTTCCAATGGAGGCCCTGGATGTCCCGAAGGCCGAGAGTAGGAAGCGGGCCCTTGCCCTGCTGGAGGCCGTCGGAATGACCGACCGCGTGGACTACAAGCCGCTCAAGCTCAGCGGCGGAGAGCAGCAGCGCGTCGCCATCGCCCGTGCCCTGGCCAACGACCCCTCGATCATCCTGGCAGACGAGCCCACGGGGAGCCTGGACAGCAAGACGGGCAAGACGATAATGCGACTCCTGGACAAGCTCCGGGAGGAGCACGGCACCACGGTCATCGTGGTCACCCACTCCCGGCAGGCCGCCAGGATGTGCGACTATACCTTCACCATCACGGACGGCGTCATCACCTCGGAGGAGGACGTGGACGCCATGGAGGACCTGGAGTCCCGGAAGAAGGACCTTCGGAGGGCGCTCTCGGCCTCGGGCAAGATAGTCACCAAGCTCATCGACGCCGGCTACGACAGCATCGAGGCCATCTCGAACGCTAACGTGTCCGAACTGGCGGCCGTGGTGGGTAGCTCGAACAAGGCCGAGAAGATCTCGAGGAAGGCCAAGATCCTCAGGGAGCTGGAAGAGGATATCGTGGACTGAGGCCCAGGAACCTGGGCCAAAATTGATATAGGTACGCCCCGCGATATGGTCAGTCGATGGTAAGGGAATACTGGGATGACGTGGACCCGGAGAATAGACCCCTGCAGGAGGGGGAGAGCGAGACCATCGTGATGGTGGAACGCCCCGCCCTCAAGAACATCTTCCCCCAGGAGATGTCCCAGGTGAGGACCCTCGCCGTGGGTTGCCAGGACCACGAACCAGCCCTCGAGGCCGCCCGGAGGGGCGCCAAGGTATTCGTGGTGGACCCCTCGGAGGAGGCCCTGGACCTGATGTTCCAGAGCCTGGCCAAGGAAGGGTTGAACGCAGACCTGGTGGTCAGCGACCCCCTCACCATGGCGGCCATCCCCGATGGCGGTGTGTCCCTGGTGACCATTGGTCCCGTGGTGAACCACGTTCCCGACATCGAGCCCCTCTTCGTGGAGTGCTATCGGACCCTGGCTCCCCAGGGTGCAATCATGATCATAGTCCCCCACCCGATGGTCAGCGGCGGGCACGCGATAACGGGAGACACCGGGAAGAGCCATTGGCTGATCGAGGACTACTTCGCCCCCGCCAAGGTGCCTTACCCCAGGTCGATAGACGAGTTCGTGAACACGCTGCTCTACGCGGGTTTCTCCCTCGAGAGGGTGATCGAGCCCAAGCCCGACCCGATGACCAAGGGTGTCAACAACGCCATCTGGAACCTGTACAACAGGATCCCGCAGCTCCTTTTCATTGTGGCCCGCAAGCCGGTGTGAGCCTCACGCCTCTGCCGCGACGGTCCCTCTCCCGTCTACGGGCTTGCCCATCACACCCTCCAGGGCCTCCCTTATGCCCGCGAGGCATCTGCGGGCACGGTCCACATAATCATCCGATAGCTTGTGATCGGAGAAGCGGGCCTCCTCGAACAGCGTGGTCAGCTCGCCCAGCAGGTCGTCGGGGACCCAGGGCAGGGCGTCGCTCACCGCCACCTCGAACTCCCGGGCGGTCCAGGCCTCCTTCCTCGTGAGGTAACCATAGTCGGTCAGCACCGTGCACATCCTCTCATAGGCCTTGTAGATGGCCTTGCGTATCTCGTCGTCGGGGGCGTCCTTCAAGGTTGCCAGCCAGGCCTCGAGCTCCGAGAGGCCGTCCACCATGTCGGGGCCGCTGCGCTGGTCGAGGGGTCTGTGGCGGAAGGCGCTGGCGGTCGCCAGGCCGACGAGGGCGATGTAGATGGGGATCATCCCGTCCCTGGCATTGTCGACCTGCTCCTCCATCTCCAGGAGGGAGGCCTCCTCAAGGTCGCCGATGCCGTCCCCGTCACTGTCAGGACTGAGGGGGTCCATGCCGTGCTCCCGCTCCCTGTCGTCGGTGAGGCCGTCCCCGTCGGAGTCCACGTGGAGCGGCCTCAGCTCGTACTTCGCGCCGTCGGGGAGCCCGTCCCCGTCGGTGTCCGCCCTGGTGGGGTCAGTGGCCCAGTTGGAACCCAGAGCGGTCCATCCGGTCTCCTCGCCGTCCGTGAGGCCGTCCCCGTCGGTGTCCTGCCGGTTGGGGTCCGTCCCCATGTCGAGCTCCATGCCATCGGGAAGCATGTCCCCGTCGCTGTCCGCGTTGGTCGGGTCGGTGCCGAGGGCCAGCTCCTCCATGTCCGTGAGGCCGTCCAGGTCGGTGTCCCAGCTCCTCGGGTCGGTCCCGTGGAAGGCCTCCTCCGCATCCGTGAGGCCATCGCAATCGAAGTCCAGAGAATCCACGTCGTCATCGGGATCCAGGGGGTCCGTCCGGTGCTCCAGCTCCTGGATGTCGCATGCCCCCCCGCCGTCGGTGTCCCTGTCCAGGGGATCGGTGCCCAGGATGATGACCTCCATCCCGTCGGAGATGCCGTCGCCGTCCGAATCGCCGTTGACCGGCGAGGTGCCGTTGAGGAGCTCCGAGGCATCCTCCAGCAGGTCGTGATCGGTGTCAGGGTCGAGGGGATTGGTGCCTATCTCCAGTTCCTCGGCATCCGTAAGGCCGTCGTTGTCATCGTCATCGTCGCGCGAGTTGGGGATGCCATCCTTGTCGGTGTCCACGGGTCCGTCGGGCACCTCGATACCGGCCGAGCCCGAGGTCAGGGCACCTCCGGCGGCCAGGGTCCAGATGAAACCGTTGGCTTCGGAGGGTAGGTCGGCCAGCACGCTGCGGTCGCCGCCCGCCGCGCCCATACCAAGGCCGTCGGTGTCGCCGATGTCCGTCGCCTCCACGGGTATCCAAAGGTTCCCATCATGGACCTCGGTCCAGACATGGAGGTCCCCCACGCGAACGACCCTATGGCCGCCTGTGATGACACCGGGGGCGAAGCCGACGGTCACGCGGGCGGGCACGTCCAGTTGCCGGCAGAGGACGGTGAGGGAGCTGGCGAAGTCCAATGAGGAGCCCCATCCCTCGCTTGCCAGGACAAGGGGGGCGCTCAGGGGCCATGCGTCGCGACCACCGGTGTAATCGGCGGACTCCCAAAGCCAGGCCCTCGCGGCGACCACCCGTTCGAGGGGAGGCAGATCCCTCGTCTCCTCCAGGTCCCCGGGGAGCTCCGAGACGGAGAGCGGCAGCGAGGTGTACGAGGTCGTGAGCGAATTGCTGTCCGACCCGTGCTCGGCCAGGTACGTCTGGAGGTCGTGAAGGGGCGATGTCAGGCGGTAATCGCTGAGGAAACCCTCGGTGATGTGGACGGTCCCGTCCTGGTCGATGACCGCGGTCAACCCCACGGGCATCCCGACAATGACCTGGGTGTGGAGGGGGGCCGGTAACGGGCCGGACCAACGACCGGCCACGGTGATGGAGTAGGTGTACGCCTCCCAGTCTGCTATGCCATCCGGTGACCC
>JAUVRF010000268.1 GCA_030597775.1 Methanobacteriota archaeon
GAGGACAACCACAAGTCCGATCTCCATTACCTCTGGTTCCTCAATGGCAAGGAGGTGGGAGACGGTGACACCATCGTCCTCGTCAACCTCAAGCCCGGCGACCACCATATGGAGCTTCGTGTGGACGACGGGGACAACACCGTCTCCAGCACGTACGACTTCGATGTGGAGGCCGTGGAGGAGACCTTCCCATGGGTCTGGGTCGTCGTGGCCGTCATCGTGATCGTTATCGTTGCCTTCGCGGGCATCAAGGTGTTCAAGGCCGTCCAGGACACGAGCCCCGAAGAGCCTGTAGAGGAGGCTCCAGCGGCCGAGGGACCCAAGGATGAGGAGGAGCCTGTCATCAAGGAGAACACCTTCAAGAACTGGTAGGGGCCCTACACCGTTTGTTCCTGCAACTTCATCTGACGTTTCTTGTAGAGGTTGTAGATCACCAGCGTGACGAGGACCACGACGAGTATGTAGACGATCCCAAGAAGGAGGTTCTCCCTGATGGCCGCCCATCCCCTGCTCGCGACCACACCGATGACGAACCCCGCGATGAGGGCGCCAACACCCACGGCGGAGATCACGTAGGTCGCCCTCATCCCGACGGACCGGCCAACGATGGACGCTGTGATGCCACCAGAGCCCTGGAAGGGGATCATCACCCAACCGACCAGGCCGAACCAGGCACCGGCCCTCAGGGAGGGGTTTTCCTCCATGACCTTGGTGCCCTTCTCCTCGAGCCAGATCAGCAAACGTCCGATCAGGGGTATCTTCTTTGCCAGGGGGAGGTTCCAGGAGATGAACATGGCGCAGACGACGTCCACCATGAAGATGAGGCCCGTCATCTGCAGGACGGTGAAGCCAAAACCGATGCCTATGGGAATGATGGACTCCTTTCCGAAGGGGGGGAAGAGGTAGCCCAGGGCGAGGCCGCCCAGCTGCAGCCACTTGCCGTAGTCCATGGTGTAGAAGAGGACCGTGAAGATGGCGGCCGGGATGGCGAAGGGTATGATGAGCTTGAACAGGCTCATCCCGAGGGTGTCGCCCTCCTCGTGGCCATCGAGGGAATCGAGCCAGGTGTGCTCGTGCTCCGGGACGTCCGACGTCCCTTCGACCTCATCATCAAGTGGTGGCCCATCCGGTGGGGGCAGCTCTTCCTCCTCCGCCAATTATCAGGACCTCCGACCCCGACTAAACCACGTATGGATTTAATGTTTTGCACATCGTTTATGGACCTTGAGAAACCGTTAATAACAAATTCCCCTCTCACTTTGCTACCAACCCACTCACATATGGAATTTGCTTGAGATACATGTAATTCCATACAATGAGCGGAACACACATCACATCCATGCTTGTCAGCCGTCATCCCCATCGGGCGTGATGGCCCCCAGTCTGCCCAGGTGGATCCCGTCCACCAGGTAGACCTCGGCATTCTCCAGGTCCACCAATCCGCGGACGAGAAGGGGGCCCAGACCCATGTAGCCCGGGCGGTTGAGGGGGGTGCCGGTGAGCAGCTCGTTGAAGGGCGGCATCAGGATGACCTCGGGGTCCACCTCGCCGTACCGTTCGACGGTTGGCTCGGGGATCAATCTTGTCCGGAACCATGCGGGCTCCCGCAGGCGGTGGCCCAGTTTGTCCTGAAACTCCACCGAGGGGTGGTTGTGGGCGAGCACAAGATACTCGGTCGCCATCACCTCCTTGTCGGGCCAGGAGTGGCCGTGGCAGAGGCCCAGGCCCCCGAGCCTGGCGCCCCGGCCGCCGTGGATCGTCAGGTGGCGTGCGTAGGGGACCCACGCCTCCAGGTCGCCGTCGTGGTTGCCCTTGATCAGGTGGATCTCCTCCACCGCGTCCGAGAGCTGGCCGATGGCCCGGGGCAGCTCCAATTCCTCCTGCCTCGAGGCGGTGTGGATGGAATCCTTGATGTCGCCCACCAGGGCCAGGACGTTCGCCTCCTGGGACTCGACAAGGGCGAGCAGGCGCGCAACGATGCCGTCGGTGGAGGAGGGCATGTGCCATCCCTCCCCCGCCATCCTGCGCTCCAGACCCAGGTGCAGGTCCGCGGCCACCAGTGTGGTTCGGTCGTCCTCGGTGGCGACCAGAGCCCTCTCTCCCGGAACGGGCTGGACCTCCATGGGGCTCAAATGCCCCGACCGCGAGATAAGGCTTTGGGGGATGGGCATGCCTGGCCCCCCCTCGTGGTACAGCGAACCTTATTATACGACCCCGCGTATAATCGGCCCAGCGAGGGGGCGCGAACTATGCAGCCCGAGAACAACGGTACCGACAAGTGGTTGAGCATGGCCATGGAGCTCAAGGCGAAGGGACTCACCGTCTCCGAGATCGCACAGGAGCTGAACGTGTCCGTGGCAACGGTGGATTGGCTGGTAACCCGCCAGCTCGAGGTGGAGACCCCACCTCCCCCTGACGTCAAGATCGGCTGGCGTTCGATCGGTGTGCGGGGACGTCGCATCCAACTGATCTCCGAGGTCCTCGTGGACATCGTCATCGAGGAGATGGAGAAGATGGAACAGGAACTGGACGCGGTATGCGGGGTGGCTATAAACGGCATCCCCTTCGCCACCTGCCTGTCCAGCAGCCTCGACACCGACCTGGTCGTCGTTCGACCACATATTGGCGACCACCATGACGTGGGCATCCTGTCCTCCAACTTCGCCAGCGTGGCCGGAAAGAAGGTGGTGGTCGTAGACGACGTCATCGGAACCGGCACCACCATGAGCCAGGTGCTGGGACTTCTCCGGGAGGCGGGTGCCAACCCGATCCTCGCGGTCGTCGTTACCAACAAGACCTCCCGTGACAGCACCGAGGGAGTACCCTTGCGGGCGCGGGTGCGTGCCCGGACGGTGCTCTGATCATCAGGCGAGGGAACCCACGTGCACTGGGCCGACGTTATCGCCGAGAGGCTCCTTGAGAGGGGTGGACATCACAAGATCGCGAGTGGCACCTCCATCTCGGGCCAGCCCCATATCGGGAGCGCGGCGGACGTGATCTTCGCAGACATCATCGCACGGGCGGTCATCGACAAGGGAGGCGAGGCGGAGGTCATCTGGATCAAGGACGACATGGACCCCCTGAGGTCGGTCCCCCGCCAGATCCCCCCGGAGTTCGAGGAGCACCTGGGCAAGCCGGTGTGCGACCTGCCTGACATAGAGGGAGAGCCCTACGTCGACCACTTCGTCAAGCCCTTCCTGGAGGGACTCAACAAGGTAGGTGTCCACCCCGTCCAGATCTCGGGCTCCGAGATCTACCTGGGCGGCCCGGCCGTGGACCTGGTCCGCATGGCCCTGGAGAAGGCGCCCGAGGTGAGGAGCATCCTGGAGGAGGTCTCGGGCTCCAAGCGACCCGACGATTGGCTCCCCTTCCAGGCCGTCTGCGAGAACTGCGGACGCATTGCCACGACCAAGGCGTACGCCACGGACGACGAGGGCCGTGTGCTGTACCGTTGCGAGGGCGGCGTTGCCGGGAAGAGACGGATCGCGGGTTGCGGCCACGAGGGCGTCGCCGAGCTCGACCAGGGCAAGCTGACCTGGCGCCTGGACTGGGCCGCCCGCTGGAAACTACTGGGCATAACCTGCGAGCCCTTCGGCAAGGACCATGCCGCGGCCGGTGGCAGCTGGGACACGGCCTCGGTCATCATCGAGCGCATCTTCGA
>JAUVRF010000026.1 GCA_030597775.1 Methanobacteriota archaeon
ACCACCAGGCTGGTCCTCGCCCGGCGGGCTCGGCGGCGGTGGTGGTTCGCGCCCGGGTGGGGTGAGGGGACCGGACTCCGCGTCATCGAACTCCTCGATCTTTCCGTCCCCTCCACGCCGGCTGACCACGTACATCATGACGATGCCGATCACGAGCCCGACCACGATGCCCATGGCAAGGCCGCCCACGCTGGACTCCTGGACCTCCTCCTTCTCCTTGCGGTTTATCGTTATGGAGGTGTCGCCCTCGTTGCCTGCGCGGTCCAGGTTGCGGACCTCGAAGGTGTTATCGCCCCATGCCAGGCCGACCACCATCTCGAAGGTGCCGTCGGACTTGATGCCGACAGGTATGTCGTTCACCCAGACCTTCGACCGCGCATCGTCGGTGACGCCCCTCAGCGTCACCTCCCCGTCGCTGGTGACGAAGTCGTCAGCGGGAAAGGTGATGGTGACCTCGGGCTCGGTGATATCGTAGGTGATGATGTAGGTGTAGGGGTTGGCAAGGTTCCCCATCCGGTCCGCCACCTCGATGGTGATGGTGTTGGTGCCCTCCGCCAGGGTGTACGGGAAGGAGAACTGGCCATTGCCCTCCCAGACCTCCAGACCGATGGTGAAGTAGGCGTACTCGTCCACCAGAACGTGGAACCCGAGATGGTCTCCGGAGGCGAACAGGTCGTTCTCCACCTTGATGATGTCACCGTTGGTGACCTCCACATCCTCGACGGAGGACTTTGGGGCCCGGGTGTCCCGACCTATCGTGACCGTGGTTCGGGCATCGTTCCCGGCCAGGTCACGCACGACGATATCGAACAGGTTCTCTCCCTCCACCAGGGCGACCTGGATGGCGAACTCCCCCGGGAGCGCGCTCTCGCTCTTGCCGTTTATGAACACGTGGTCGATGTCCGCGTCCATACTACCGGATATGAAGGCGTTGTCCTCGGTGGTGGTGAAGCCCTCCTCAGATGGCGAGTGGACCACGAGCACGGGGTCGGTGGTGTCCACCGTCACCTCGCGGAACCGGACCACCGAGTTGCCGGCCATGTCGACGGCCTCGACAGTGATGGTGCTGGTGCCCTCCGAGAGGGTGACGTCGGTGGAGAACCCACCCTTGTATGTGGTGATCTCCTCACCGTTCACGGTGACGGTGGCGTCCTGCTCGGTGGTGCCTGCAACGGTGACCAGGGGGTCCCCGGTGATGATGCCGTCGTCCGGCGTGGTCAGTGAAAGGGTCGGGGGAGTGATGTCCAGCAGGACGGTCATCACGGTCTGGTTCCAGTTGCTGGCCACGTCCTGGACCTTGAGCACGAGGCCGTTGGCGCCCTCCTCGAGAGGGAACTCGAGGGTGAACTCGCCGTCCTCGTCGGGCCATGTGATGGACTGCCCCATGTAGATGGTCGCCCCGGGCTCGGTCCTGCCCCGCAGGACCAGCAGGGGTTCGTTGGTGGCGAGGGGTGGCTCCTCGTACAGGAATATCATGGGAGGCTCGGTGTCGATGATGACGCCCTCCCGCACCAGCTCGGCCACGTTCCCCGCCCTGTCCGTTGCCCGGACGCGGACGTCGTACTTGCCGTCGGCGATCCGGTTGAACGCGAAGTCCCACATCTCGTCGGTTATGCTCGCCGCATGCCAGGTGACGCCGTCGAGGCTCACCTCCACGGACACCAGGCCGCGTCCCCGTTCCACCACGGAGCCCTCGAGTATGAGGTACGATACGTTGATCATGTCCCCCGAGTGCAGGCCGGGCAGGGTCAGCCGGGGAGCGAAGTCGTCGGTGAACACGATGTCCTGGGGACCGGCCTCCAGGTAGTCGAGCTCGGGTGCCCTGAAGTAGGTGTCCACGTCCAGGAGGGCCGGGAACACCCGGATGTTGTACCAGACGTACGACCGCTTGGCCTCCCAACGCTTGAAGTCCAGGGTGGTCGGGCCAAGGGTGAGGTTGATCGAGCCTATGCGCTTGTCGGTCTCGTTTAGCAGGTAGACGATGCCCTCCGTGATGGGGGTGCCAGCGGACCACTTTACGGAGGTTATGTTCAACCGTTGCCACGCAGTGATGCGGCCACCCGAGGTGTCCACGAAGCCCGACCCGATGTCGTGCACTGTGTTGTACACGTCGATGGTGGCCCCGTTGTACACGTAGAAGTTGTTGTTTGTTGTGTTGATGTAGCTGTCACGGACCACGCAGGTGCTGGAGGTCAGGATGATGCCGTAGTAGGTTCCCCATATGGAGTTGTCCAGGACCCGATGGGTGCCGGTGCCCGCGCCCTCGAGATAGACGCCCGTGCCGGAGCCCTGGCTCGCCCCCCGGATGTCCTCGAACTGCCAGGTGCAGTTGCCGTAGCTGCCCTGGTACAACCGGATGCCGTACCCGCCGCCCCGGACGGAGTAGTGGTTGTGGTGCAGGAAGATGTCGATGGAATTGGTGTAGGCCCGGATGCCGTACACGTTCCGGTCGAAGTCGTTGAAGGACGCCTTCACCACACCGTTGCGCCACGAGGGCCTGATGTACATGCCGTACGACAATCCGTCGAAGTTGCAGTGGATGACCTTGAGGTTCCTGATGAACTGACCGGCGTAGCTATCGTACGTGTAGACGCCGTAGCTGTAGGGGTCATCGACGTTGCCGATGAAGGTGCAGTTCTCAAGGAGCCAGTACATGTCATCCAGCTGTCCGCTGGTGGAGATGTGGAACCGGGCCCAATTCGTGGAGCGTATGGTGGTCTCCCGCATGGTGATCGGAGTGCGGGTGTAGATGCCGTAGGTCCGGGAGTCGGATATGGTGCACCCCTCTATGAGGTGGTTGCCCTCGAAGAACCGCAGTCCCCCGGGGTTATCTCCGTTCCAGCCGTAGAGGCGGGAGATGGAGGTGTCCCTGAAGATGGTGTCGTTGAAGACGTCGAAGAAGAACCGCTCGTCGTTGTTGCTGCTGTACCGGTTCTTGATGATGGAGCTGTAGGCGTACAGGTTGCCCGTCTCCTCAACCGTCAGCCGGAACCGGTCCCCCCTGCGGGAATCCACCATGAGGGTGGAGTTGCGCAGCGTCAGCTGCCCGCCGTCCTTGATGTTGATGTTACCCCGGACGATGATCTCGTCGCCCTCGTACTCGACGATGGTGTCGACCACCCAATCGCCAGGGATGTAGATATCGGCGGCGTGGGCCGGTGTCGCGACGAGCAGGAGCGCGCCCACGGTCCCCAGCGCGAACAACAGAATAGCTACCAACAGCCCTCGAGATGACCACATACTGGCCGGATTGTTGCGCCCATCTCATATACCTTTGGGTAAGGTTGACCGCCCCTGGCGGATAGCGAAAGGCCTGTGGCATGGCCCACCTCTTGGGGGTGGTATGCGCTGCCTCGTGACCGGCGCCGACGGGTTCATGGGGTCCCATCTGGTGGAGGCCCTGCTGGGATGGGACCGTTGCGAACACGTATTCGCCCTCGTACACCGGAACCCCGTGAAGTGGTTGCCCTCCGGACCCAACGTCCCCCTGACCATCATCACGGGCGACGTGTCGAGGACCCAGTCGATGGCCAGGATCCCCGACGTGGACGTGATATTCCACCTGGCCGCTGTCTCGTCACCCTCCCGGTGCGAGAACAATCCCGAGGCGGCCCGCCTCACCAACTTCCAGGGTACGATAAACCTCCTCAACAGGACCCTGGAGATGTCGCCCCATCCCCTGTTCGTCTTCGCGTCCACCGCCGCACTGTACGGCGAGCCAGAGTACGTGCCCATCGACGAGGCGCATCCCGTCGAGCCCCGGGACCCGTACACCTACGGCAAGATGAGCGCGGAGATCACGGTCATGTCCTACCAGCGGGACCAGGGCGTTCCCGCGGTCATCGTGAGACCCTTCAACGTCTACGGCCCCCGGCAGGCCGAGGAGTTCGTGGTCCCCACGATAATCATCCAGTGCCTCCAGGGCATCGAGCTGCGCCTGGGGGACGGCCGGCCTCTCCGCAACTTCACGTACGTCACCGACGCGACCAACATGCTCTTGAGGGCCGCCTCGTACCCCGCGGCGATAGGACAGGTGATCAATCTTGGCTCACGCCCCGTGCTCCCGATATCGAGGGTCGCCGATATGGTGGTGGACATGACCGGGTGCGGCCGGGAGCCGATATACGACATATCGAAGGACCGGGAGATGGACCCGACCATCCTGGAGATGGACCCCACGATGGCGGAGCGGTTCCTCGAGTGGAGGCCGAGGATCGACATCGAGGCGGGTCTGGCCCACACCGTGGAATTCTACAAAGGGGAGTTGGAGCGCAGCAAGCAGAAGGTCGCCCAGGAGATGTACGGCCGGTACTGAACCACTGAACCGGACCTACAGCGTCAGTTCCTGGGCCTCCGGGTCCCCGCGGAACCATTCTAGGAACCTGCCCAGACCCTGTTCCAGGGTCGTCGATGGGGTGTAGCCGATCAAGCGCTCCGCCTCGTCGATGGCGGCCCAGGTGTCCCGGGCGTCACCCACGGCCCTGGCCTGGTAGACCGCCTCCACCTCGGTGTCAGTGAGGCCCAGGAGCACGTCCAGGAGCTGGTTGATGGAGATGCGGCTCGAGGAGCCCACGTTGATGGATTGCCCCTCCAGCTCCAGCTGGGGGTCCAGGAGGGCGACGTTCGCCTCCACGATGTCTGCGATGTATGTGTAGTCCCGGGTCTGCTCGCCATCACCGAAGATGACCGGGGCCTGCCCGGCCAGCAACCTCTTGGTGAACCTGGGCACAGCCAGGTCCGGGCGCATCCTGGGCCCGTACACCGTGAAGTACCGGAGGGAGATGGTGGGGAGGCCATAGATCTCGCAAAAGACGCGACAGTACTGCTCGGCCGCCAGCTTGGAGACGCCGTACGGGGACACGGGCTTCGTGGGATGGTGCTCGTCGAAGGGAAGGTACTCCACGGTGCCGTAAACCGAGGAGGAGGAGGCGTTGACAAGCCGCTTGACACCGGTGTCGCGGGCCACCACAAGGACGTTCAGGGTCCCCTCCACGTTCACCCGGTTGGGCTTGAAGGGGTCCTCGACCGAGGCCCGGACCCCCGCCTGGGCCGCCTCGTGGTAGATAATGTCGGGACGGTGCTTCTGGGCGATCGCCCTGAGCCCCTCCAGGTCGGTCACGTCCCCGTCGACGTAGGTGTAGTCCCCGGACCCGTCGGCCCTGGCCGCGTCCTCGACGGCCATGAGGTTCTTCCGCTTGAGACGCACGTCGTAGTAGGGGTCCAGGTTGTCGACCACCACCACGTCCAAGCCCCCCCGCAGGAGGCGCTCCGCCAGGTGGGAGCCGATGAAGCCCGCCCCTCCGGTGAGCAGAACACGTTCCATGGTCACCGAAATGACGGCCAGCCTATTGTACTTGCCCGCCGGGGAACCTGGAGGAGTGCCAGGACTGGTCGGATGGGAGGTGTTGAGAAAAGGGGCCGACCCGCCCCCCCGACCGGTCCAGAGGAGGAGAGACGCAATGGGTGGTCGAGGGGGCGGATGCGGTGGGTCCTTAGGGCATATGTCGGGGCCAGACACGGCCGGATCGGCCGCGCCGGGGTGGCCCCTTGGGGGCGTTTCGGGGGGGGGGTTAGATGTGAGGGTCAACCCCAGAAGAGGGAGGAGGAATACCTACCACGATCCTCCCCCCTCGGGGGGGGTGAACAATCTTACCTCTTAATCGAGGGCGTGTATAATAAGAGCATCTCCTCGGATATCACGGATTATTATCACAGCCGCGCTATGAAAGCCTTAAACCCATAATATCGACCCTGGAGAGGGCGCCCTGCCTTGCAGGGACGACCCTTTTCAGTCGTGGCCTCAGAAGAATGCGAAGGCAAGTATCAGGGCACCGCTCAGGATGAGCCCGAAGCGGACGACGTCTCCGACCTTGTCGTAGTAGATCCCCGTAATGACCATGGGCACGCCGATCACGAAGGCGCTGATGGTCCGGAGTATCCTGCCAGCCTTGATCAGGCCCTCGTCATCGTAATCGGCCACGTCGAGCATGATCTGCCCGACGAGTATCAGGATACCGCCGATCAGGACCAGGAACCACAGTGACCTCCAGAATATATTGCCCATCATGTCCTGGGGCGGTTGACCGGGCGTTTGTGCGTATGCCGGGGGCTGGCCGTAGGGCTGTTGCCCCTGGGGGGGGTAGGGCGGGGGAGCACCGTAGGCCGGGGGCTGCTGGTGAGCAGGCTGTCCCTCTACCGCGAAGGGAGCCTGTTCCTCGCTCCCATCCACGTTCGCTTCCTCCGAATCCATGGACTTCTCTTCGTCCTCCACCATTTTCATTCCTCGGAAGGATTGACCCTCCCGCAGGAAATAAAGGTTGGGTGTCCATTCTCAAAAGGAAATATCGGAAATGAGAGCGACCTGGGGCCGAGCCAGTGTACGCCGGCGAGGCCCGGCCGACGGCCCGTGACAGTCCGTAACACCGGTGAACAATCCGGGAGCATATAAATATACAGTTCTCACAATGAAAGGCTGTCCCGTTGGAGGTGGGAGAGATCTCGCTCTCAAGAAGTACCTTGTCCCTTGCCCTGATCCTGTTGCTGTCCCTGGCCGCATCGTCCATAGTCAGCCTGGGCGAGGACGTCCAGGTCCCCGTGGTCCCCGGGGATGGGGACGGTGACGGGGACGGTGACGGGGACGGTGACGGTGACGTCGAGGGAGGTACCAGCGGAGACCCAGCTGTCGGAGGGTCCGATGGGTCCGACGACGGTGGTGGTGATCCCGGGGACGGGACATCCAGTGATGGCTCCGTGTCCTCGGGCATCGGCTTTCCCATCGACTTCGATGCCGGAAGCTTACCTGGCACCAGCGGACTGGTGCCCCTGGAACCCGCGGATGCCATCGGCGGCGGGGCCACCGCGAATCCCGTGGAGACCCTTCCCCCGGTCGGGGACGACTCATTCGAGCCCCTCACTGCGAACGACCCCCTCATTATCGTGCTGGTCCTGGTCGTGTTCGGTGCCGTGGGCCTGTACGCCCCCGGCGAGGTCCGTCGCATGCGGATCGAGTCGGCCTTCCGCGAATCATTGGACGCCCGTCTGGCCCTGGCCCAGGGCGAGTTCGTTGTAGCGCTGGCCGGTTTCGACAGGGCCATCGACCAGGCCCATCCCGCCTACACCCGACGCAAGCATGTCAGCAAGCCCGCCGAATGGACGCTGATGCCCGACGGGTTCTACATCTCCCCTTGGAGAGGCCGGGCAAACGCCCTCCGCGGAATTGGCCGGAAGAAGGCGGCGACCGCGACCATGCGCCTCGCCGACGAGCTGGAGATCGTCGTGGGCAACGGACACTGAACCGGGCCCTGGCAGTGCCAAGCGTTCGATGGATAGACGATAGATAGGTACCTGGCCCAAGCCGGACCGCCGTAGATAACCGTAACCAAAGTCTTATACACACATTGATGAATCTCTCGGACCTTCTGGTCGCCTTGACGACCGAAGGTGACGACGTGCGATTCCGGTTCGGACCCAACGGAATGGACATCCACTCCACGAAGAGGCAGCAGGATTACCTCAAGCTCAGCACACTTGCCGTCTTCATTGGGACCGTGACGGCCTTCATCGCCGTCCTGTTCCGCTACCTCATTTTCTTCATCTGGGAAAACCTCTTCCTGGCTGGAGGTGAGGCCCTGTCCTTCCTGGGACCCGCCCGCTACGCCCTCATCCCCGCCATCGGCGGCCTGATGGTCGGCCCCATCATCTACTACTGGGCCAGGGAGGCAAAGGGCCACGGCGTGCCCGAGGTGATGGATTCCGTCATCCGCTTCGGAGGCCGGATCCGTCTCCGCGTCGTCGCTGTCAAGGGCTTGGCCTCCGCCATCACCATCGGTTCCGGAGGTTCCTCGGGTCGCGAGGGGCCCATCATTCACATGGGCTCGGCCGTTGGCTCCAACATAGCGCAAGTGCTCAAGATGACCCCGGCCCAGACAAAGATCCTACTGGGTTGCGGCGCAGCGGCCGGCATAGCCGCCACCTTCAACACCCCCATCGCCGGGGTGCTCTTCGCCATCGAGCTCATCCTGATGGAGTTCAAGACCCGCAGCTTCATCCCCATCGTCATCGCATCGGTCATGGCCACCCTCATCGCACCCATTGTCGACGCGACCTTCGTCTTCACCCAGTCGGGTGTGTGGCCCGCGAACCCCTGGGCCGCCTACCCCGCCTTCGACGTCCCCACCTTCACCCTGGTCAGCCCCTGGGAACTTGTCGCTTACCTGGGCCTGGGCATCATATGCGGCCTGCTGGCCCTGCTGTACATCAAGTTCCTGTACCGCACCGAGGACTTCTTCGACGCCCTGAAGGCAAAGCCCTGGATCAAGCCCGCCATCGGCGGCCTGCTCCTGGGCGGCGTGGGCATCCTGTTCCCCCTGGTGCACGGGGTGGGGTACCAGAGCATCGAGGAGGTGCTCAACGGCCGGCTGGACACGGTGGCCAACCCGTGGCTCATCGGACTGATGGCCGCGATGGCCCTGGTCAAGATCCTGGGCGTGAGCCTCACCCTGGGCTCCGGGGGTTCGGGCGGCATCTTCGCCCCCGCCCTGTTCATAGGTGCCATGGCCGGAGGGGCCTTCGGGGCCACCCTCAACCACTTCTTCCCCGACTCCACCGCGATGTACGGCGCCTACGGCCTGGTGGCCATGGCGGCCCTCGTCGCGGCCACCACCAGGGGCACCCTGACCGCCATCCTCATAATATGCGAGATGACCCGGGTGTACGAGATCATCCTGCCCCTGCTGTTCGCCTGCGTCATCGCCGACATGGTGGCGACCCTGGGTTCCCCCGAGACCATCTACACCCGCAAGCTGCTACGCCGCGGCGTCAGGATCGTCCACGACCTGGAACCCAACGTGATGCAGCTGTTCAGCGTCAAGGACGTCATGGTCCAGCTGGAGGACGTGGTGACCATCGGTCCCGAGGACCAGCTCCACAAGGTCGTGGCGATAATCCGCCGCACGGGGCACAACGGCTTCCCGGTCATGGACGACGACAACAAGCTGGTGGGGGTCGTCACCCACGAGGATACACGCAACGCCCACAACAGGGGAGAGCTGTTCCTGAAGGCCAAGGAGTTCATGACAACGGACATGATCACGGTCACCCCCTACCAGACGGGCGAGGAGGCGTTGAGGGCCATGGGTGACCGTAGGGTCTCCCACCTGCCCGTCGTGGACCCCTACGACAAGACCAAGCTGCTCGGCTGGCTGTCCAAGGGCGACGTGGTGTTCGCGTACGATGACTACCATCGCCGCATGGACGCCCCCTTCTGCGACGACGATGGCCTGGTGGTGGTGTGCGAGGACGACGGGGTCACCACAGAGGAGGTGCTGGAGCCCCCGTCCCTGGCCAAGCGCATCTTCGGACGGAAGGCCAAGAAGGCGGAGGATGTGGAGGACACCAGGGGAGAGGGAGACGATGACGAGGCCTTAGAGGTGGAGATCTACGAGTCCGAGGCCCCGAAGTGGCGTTGAGACCGTTATTCCCTGATGGCCCGCGGCGAGAAGAGGAGCAGGCAACCCAATATCTCCAATCTGCCCACCCACATCAGCAGGGCCAGCACCACCTTTGAGAGGGCCGGAAGGCCGGCGAAGTTGTCGGCCGGGCCCACCTCTCCCAGCCCGGGTCCCACATTGCTTATCGCGGTGACGGATGCTGAGCCCGCTGTTACCAGGTCCACGCCCTGCATGGCCAGGATCAGCATGCCGCCCGCCGTGAGGCCCAGGTAGAGCATGACGTAGGCCGCGGTGCTAGCCACCTGTCCGTCGTCGATGGTCACCCTTCCCAGCTTCACGTGGAAGACCCCGCGGCGGTGGGTCGCCCTGTAGAACAGCAGCCGGATGCTCTTGAGGATGATGAGCATCCTCAGCATCTTGATGGCGCCGCCGGTGGAGCCCAGGGTGCCTCCGAAGAGCATCAGGAACAGGAGAATGAGCTGGCTGGAGAGGGGCCACAGGGTGTAGTCAGCCGTGGAATAGCCTGTCGTCGTTGTGATGGATAGGACCTGGAAGGAGGCGAAACGGGCGCTGTCCCCCAGGGAGTAGATGCCCCGCACCACCAGGTCCCCGGTGATGAACAGGATGCCGAAGGCGATGATCAGTATCGCGAAGCGGAACTCCGGGTCACGGAGGTACATCCGCCACTTGCCACGGAGTGCGTGGTAGTGGAGGACGAAGGAGGTGCCGCTGAGCAGCGTGAAGGTCATGATCGTGAGCTCGATGGCGGGGTTGTGCCAGTACGCGATGGACGCATCGTGGGTCGAGAAACCACCCGTTGGCAGGGTGGTGAAGGCGTGGTTGATGGCGTCGAAGGCGCCCATCCCCAGGAACAGCAGGAGGAGGGCCTCCATCGCGGTGAAGAGCACGTAGATGCCCCAAAGCAACCGGGCCGTCTGGGCCATCCTGGGCGCCATCCGGGTCACCCGGTCCCCGGGGACCTCGGCCTGCATGAGGAGGGGGTTGGCCCGTCCCCCGAAGAACCGGGACAGGATGGCCACCGACAGCACGATGACCCCCATGCCCCCCAGCCACTCGGTGAGGGAGCGCCAGAGGAGGATGCTCTTGGGCATGGTGTCCAGGTCCGACAGGATCGTGGAACCCGTTGTTGTGAAGCCGGACATGGATTCGAAGAACGC
>JAUVRF010000486.1 GCA_030597775.1 Methanobacteriota archaeon
AACAATGGGGTGGTATACATGAGAACCAGATTATGGTAGTGGTTGATGCTTACCGCTCGTCAATAGTCCTTCTGGAATATCATTGGCCCGTATTGAGCAATTTTGCCAATATTGAAAAGGGAGACCTTGTGGATGTGAAGACGATAGTTGAAGATTATATTACTAACTACAATAAAAAGACATACTATCCTTCACAAAATATTTCGACTATTACGAACATTTCTATTATTTACCAAAATACGATAGGTTTTTCACTGAAGGATACTGTCATAGAGGGATCTCCATATTATACAATATTGCCCTACATTCATGTCGAATGGAAACGAGGTGCAACCTTCCTATCTCCATTGAAGGACGCAAAATGAACAGGGTATGATTTACCCCATCGGGAACCCTAGAGGTCATTCACTCATCGGTGTATTCTTTATTAGATGTCGATTCTTGACAACTCATGCAAGTATAACCAAAGTCCATCGGTGTTTGGTTAAGCACGACTGGCTATCAGGATTTGGAAACGTCGTGAACAACGCTTCATATATGCATCTCCGTGCCAATAACGGGATGCACTATAGCGAAGAAGAAGAGGAAGGGAAGACCACGCAAGAGAGGGAACCCCAAGGCGCCATCTCTCGACCCTACCGATAACAGTTATCAGAGACAGCGAGAGCACTGAGAAGAACACAGCAAGAACGATAATGAGCTTGTCTCGCCAAAACCCCTGCATGTCCTACAATCGTTGGTGCCCCATTTAAAATCTCTATTCCGATTCCAACGATGCGGAAACCATTAAATAGACTCCCTGGCCATATCCAATCCACTAGCAGAGCGGATGGGATGCTATGCTTAAAAGTCGACGTTCCTTACAGATGCGGAGCCCCAGGGCCATATGGACCCTTCTGATCGTCATTGCCATGGTCGCCTCGTCGGCCCTCCCTGCCCTTGCGGGCACCACGGAGGAGTTCACGGACGGGTCGACGGAGGTCGCCCTACTACTCGAGCCAGGTGCTGCTGACAACACCAGCAGGATCGAGTTCCCCACGGATTCGAGGGTCAGGGATGCGAGCGTCACGCTGAGGTCCAACCAGGACCTGCTGTACACCCGGGTCCTGGCGGACGGCGGCAACATGTCGGCATGGTCCGACACCCCGCCAGAGGTGGACCTTTCGGTCCTGGACGTGGAAGCGTTCATGGGGACCCCCTTCTCGGGGGCGGACCTCACCAAGGTCGCGCTCAACTCCACCACCTCTGCCAAGGTCACGATAGCCGCCAATGCCAGTACCCATCTGTTCAGGTACAACATGACCGCGGTCCTGGAGGACACCGCCAGGGACGTCAGCATGGTGATGGACTGGACGGGCATGGGCACCAGGATGGGCACCGTGGCCGTCGACATGGTCCACCTGTACCTGGCGGACTTCTCGAGGGACCGCTGGCACATGTGGGACGAGTTCGACAGGGTCCCGTCAACGGGAGAGCAGGTCGCCTTCGTGGCCACCATGGGTCCAAACTCCGGATGGACGGACGACGAGGGCATGATGTACGTGCTGGCCACCGTGGAGGCCTTCGGGCCGGACAAGGGCTCCTCCATGACCACCTCCCACATGCTGCTCCAGCTTTGGACCTCCCAGGCCCCCGACGACCTGACGGTCGACGTGGGCGAGGACGGGACCCCGGAGTTCGCCTGGAACGGCTCCGGCGTGGGCCTGTACGGGCTCCAGAACGTCCTGGAGGACGGCTACGTCGAGGTCATCGCCGACTTCGAAACCCAGAACGAGCACGTCAATCTGACCTCCTTCCTCATGCCCGTCGGGGCCGATCACGTTGAGGCGAAGGTCGGCCTGGCGGGCATACCCGGGGACACGGTCACCAGCAGCCTGCCCGAGCCCGCCTTCATCAGCGAGCATGGCATGACCGCCGACACCAGCATCGAGGGCATCCCTGAATACGCCTACCCCAACTGGGCCCAGGTCGTGCTCACCAACCTCAAGAACGCCGGGATGAAGGACCAGAGCCAGGAGACACTTCGGGGTGCACAGTCGATAGGTAACTACGGTTCAGGCGTAACATCAGTATCACAGACATTCACTCCTTCGATCTCTGGAAACCTGGTATTTCTGAACCTCTCGATCCAAGGCGCCGTTTATGATAATCCCCCAGATATCGTGGTTGAAATCAGGACTGTAAATGGTAGCGGTCATCCAACGAACACAATCCTTGGATCAGCAGTGATTAAT
>JAUVRF010000526.1 GCA_030597775.1 Methanobacteriota archaeon
GACCGTGACAGCAGGAAGAGATCGTCCACGTTCCCCTCGTTCGTGACCTCGATCGTGAATGTGACATCCCTACCGGGAATACCTTCCTTGTAGGCGTAGGCCACGAATCCGGACACTCCGAAACCCTTGACGAACAACCGTTTGGAAACGTTGTTGTTCTGGTATGACTCCTCGATTATGGAAAGGGATGGGTTCGGTGTCACCTTGATGGTGAAGGTGCCCCTCACCGCGGTCCAGTTCAGGTAGAACCGGCTGCCAGTGTGGGGGGCCAGGTCTATGATGCCCGAGTCCAGTTTCTCGTGCAGCTCCCCTCCATCGTCAAGGATCCTGCACTCCCATAGCACCGAGAGGGCGGGCAGGTTCCCCAGGTTCACGATGTCGAAGGCGATGGGTATGATCTCCCCCTCGGCCGTGTCCTGCGCCCGAACGGAGAGGTTCTGGGCGGCAAGGTCCACGAACTTCTTGTTCACGTTTCCGATGACTGCGATGGCGAAGTCCTGGTTCCCACCGTTGTAGACGGGAGGGAGCTCGGCGCAGCTGACTATCACCCGCCACTCCCCCGACTCTGGGGCGTCCAGGTACACCATCTCGACGTTGTTGCGACGGTCCGCCGTGCCCCCGGTCACGCTCTGCCCGCTCTGGAACCAGTTCCCCTTGTACACCTTACCGGAGGGGCTACGGACCTCCAGGTCAAGGTCGTTGACCAGCATCTTGCCGGTGTAGGTCTGGGAGGGAAGGTCGGTCCATACCAGGGAGATGCTCAGCGGGGTGCCGGCCTGCACCTCGTACATGTAGCTCATCGTCTCGCCGATATTGTAGAACTTGGTGGTCTGATCCACGTACTCCGTGTTCCAGTTCCGGGTCTCCACGACGGCCCGGCTCACGTTCACCAGACCCCATCCCTGTTCACGGCTGGGCCAATCGTAACCCGGCAGGTGGTCGGCCGAGGCCAGCAGGATGCTCTTCACCACGGCCGGTGATGGGTCAGCATGGTCCTCGTCATTCCTCAGGTGGTCGTAGACCAGCGCGGCGCTGCCCGAGACGATGGGGGCGGACATGGAGGTTCCACCGAAGGCGATGTAGCTATGCGCACCAGAGTCGGCCGGGAGATCACCGCTTGCACCGTTGTCCTCCACGGCCCAGGTGGAAACGACCTCGTCCCCCGGTGCCACCAGGTCGGGCTTGCTGCGCCCGTCGTCGGTCCCGCCCTTGCTCGAGCGGAGCCAGACCTCGTCCTGTCCCGTCACGTTCTTGCCGTTGCCAGTGGCTCCCACGGAGATGACGTTCTTGGCCACCGCGGTGGGGCTGAGCGTGTAGTTGCCCGTGATCCCTTCGTTCCCCGCCGCGAAGACTACCAGGAGGGACTGGTTGCCAGGGGTGGTCCAATCCGCGTCCCTGGTGGTGTTGTCGTAGTCACGGGAGATGATGGTGTAGTTCCCCAATGAGCCGGTGAAGAAGTTCCCCCAGCTGTTCTGTGAGATGTCGGCTCCTTGCTGGACGGACCATTTCGTGATGTTCCTGTAGGTGAAGTTGATACCGGGGCCGTAGAGGCTCTGGGCCACCAGGTCCGCCCCCGGCGCTATGCCCGCGTACTTCCCGTCCAGGTTGTCGTGATAGTACTGGTCCTCCTCCTGCCTGTAGGTGCCATCACCCAAGACGATGCCGGCCACGTGGGTCCCATGGCCGTGGGGGTCGGTCCACGGTATGCGTCCGGGATCTATGGCGGAGTAGGCCTTTATCCTGCCCGAGAATGCCTGGTGCGTGCCGTCCATTCCCGTGTCGGTCACATCCACGATGACCCCCTGACCGGTTATTCCCTGGAACTTGTCCAGGGACATGTTGAACGCCCAGGCATCGGTCCCATCCGGGTCCAGGTTCCCGTCGGCATTCTGGCGCGCCCCCACGATGCGGGCGGCACTGTCCATCATGAAGCTGGGCGGAGACCATGGCTCTATCCAACAGATGGTCCCCATCCGTGCGAGTGCCGGGATGGTCCTGACATCGACCTCCACGATGTA
>JAUVRF010000008.1 GCA_030597775.1 Methanobacteriota archaeon
CCGCCACCGTCGAGGCCGGGGTCACCTGGCAGGAGGTTCGCTTGGCCGCCCGCTCCAAGGGTCTGCGCTTGGGCGCGTACCCGTCCTCGGCCCTCTCCGCCACCGTCGGTGGCTGGATAGGCGG
Source organism: Methanobacteriota archaeon (assembly GCA_030597775.1). Classification (GTDB taxonomy): domain Archaea; phylum Thermoplasmatota; class DTKX01; order DTKX01. The sequence continues at coordinate 125 of JAUVRF010000008.1, forward strand.
CGGCGGGGTCGGGATAGGCTCCTACAAGTACGGTCCCGCGGCGGACCAGGTGCGATGGCTCGAGGTGGTGCTTCCCAACGGCCACGTGATCGAGGCTGGTTTCCGCGGCGTCAAGGACAACGCCTCCGGCTACACCCTCAAGAACCTCTTCGTGGGATCCGAGGGGACCCTGGGGATCGTGACCAGGGCCACCATCCGCCTCCATCCACGCGCGGGGGATGTGGTCCCCACCGCATACGCCTTCAAGGACCTCAAGAAGGCGGCCCTCGGCATCCAGACCCTGACACGTTCCCCCGTGACGCCCTACAACATCGGGTTCGTGGACGGGAACCACCTCAAGCATCTCGAAGAGATGGGCTCACCGGTGCCCAACGCGGCCGGCACCATCGTCACGGTGGCCCTGGAGGGACACCCCGAGGAGGTGGCCCTCTGCAACAGGGAGACGGAGACCGCCCTGGGCTCGGCGGGAGGTCGACGCCTGTCCGAGGAGGAGGCGGATGAGGCCTGGCTCTCCAGGTCCTACGAGTTCCGTGTGAAGAGGCTGGGCCCGGGCCTCGTGCCGGGTTCGGTGTTCGTCCCAACGGACCGATTCCCGGAGGCGGTGGACCGCGTCTACGAGGCCATATCCGACCTTGGCATGAAGGCTGGCATCACCGGCCTGGTCGCGGACCGCACCACGGTCGACCTGCTGCCATACTACATCGTTGACGACAGGAAGATGCTCAAGGGCCTGGCCGTCATGTCCTTCATGAAACGCCTCACCGACATCTCCCTGGCCTTGGGAGGTCGACCCGTGGGGGTGGGCCTGTGGTTCGCCCAGAACCTGGGCCGCGTCCACGGCGAGGGCGCGGACGTCATGCGAGCGATCAAGAGGTCCCTAGACCCGGACAACCTCATGAACCCGGGCAAGCTGGTCGAGGTGGGCACCCGCTACGACCTGGCCGTCCCCCACACGGTGATGAACGCCGGCCTTGGCCTGATGGGGGTCCTCAAGCGGACCCTTCCCCCGGACACCGAACCCGGTGAGACCGCGGGACCCGGAGGCATGGGATGGCGGGAGTTGCGGGCCGAGGGGGACGAGCTCGAGCGGGGCAAGGGCCCCGATGGCGATGGTGAAGAGGGCGAGGGTGGTTGATCTCATGGGAGTGGACGTCCCCTTCGCGGAGGAACTGGATGTTTGCCTCAGGTGCGGGTACTGCAGGTCCGTGTGCCCGACATGGCGGGAGGTCGGCTGGGAGTCGGCCTCGCCCCGGGGCAGGGCATACTGGTTGCGACGCATCGCCCGCCAGACACCGCTGGACCGCGCCATGGGCCTGCGCCCGGAGGTGACCCAGCGGTTCTTCGAGCACTTCTACTACTGCACCATGTGCGGAAGGTGCGCGGAGGTGTGCCACACGGCCATCCCCCTGCATCATGTGTGGGAGAGCTGCCGGGAATGGCTGATCCGCGAGGGATGGGGACCCCTGGAGCCCCATGTGGCGAGGCTCAGGTCCCTGGCCACCGACAACAACCCCTGGGGCCATCCCGCCAACCGGAGGACCGAGTGGTTGGGGGATAGGAAGCCCGCCGCCACGGGCGACGTGCTGTGGTTCGTGGGCTGCTCGGAGTCCTACACCCAGGTCCAGGCCTCGGCCGCAGGGGCGAAGCTGCTGGACGCGGCCGGAGTCAGCCGGAGCGACCCGGGCACGGAGGAGCGGTGCCGCGGGAACGCCGAGTGCAACATCGCGGCCACCGCGCACCTCGACGCGCGGGCGCGCCACAACGTGGACGCCATCGAGGCCACCGGGGCAACGCGGGTCGTGTCGGGCTGTCCGGGCTGCACCCTCACCCTGGACGGGATCTATCGCGACCGGGGCATGGGGGGTGACTTCGAGGTCATTCACATGACCCAGTTTCTCGCCGAGCTCCTCGACGAGGGAAAGCTCGTGCCCGTGAAGAGGCCCCGGGGCAAGGTCATATGGCACGACCCGTGCGAGCTGGGCCGTGTGGGAGACCGGATCTACGGGGCTCCGAGGAGGATCCTGGACGCGGTGCTCGGCGAGGACAACTGGCTGGAGTTCGCCCTGAACCGGGACGAGGCGACCTGTTGCGGCGGCGGCGGGGCCTTCAAGGGTGTGGACGACCGGATCGCCGTGCGCATCGCCGCCAACAAGCTGGAGGAGGCGGAGGAGCTGGGTGCATCGGTCTGCGTGACGGCATGTCCCACCTGCAGGTTCAACCTGAACCACGGCGTGCAGACATTGAAGCGGGAGCGCAAGGAGGCCGAAGAGGGGGCGTTCAAGATGAGGGCGATGGACATCAAGGAGCTCCTGTTGAGGTCCCTTTGATGGGGTCAAGGTGGTGATATCGATGGAAAGAAGAATGATGTTCGGGCTCGTGGCAGCGCTCCTCTCGGTCGGGGCAGGGCTGCTTCTCTACTACCGGGACATCAACACGATGGACGTGTGGTACCTTGCCCTCCTCGTCATAGGGACCATCATCATCTCCTTCACCGTGGGGTACGTCTTGGGTTACGTCACTGAGGACGGGGCGGTCCCTGGGTCGGACCCAAAGGAATGACCCCCCTCCAGGGGTCCCCCCATAAAGCTATTATAATGGAAAGTGGATAGCCCGCCGAATGGGCATCCCTAGGTGGTCCACGTAATACTTTGAGGAAGTGTCTCGGCATGGGCAAGGAACAGGTCCTGAAGGAGGTTCGGGCGGCGGAAAGTCGCGTTCGCGAGATGCTTGAAGAGGCCGAGCTTGAGCGGGACAAGACACAGACCCAGGCCAGGAGAGATGCCGACAGGATCGTCGAGGAGGGCCTCTCCAGTGTGGACAAGCTCGTCGACGAGGAGTACCAGAAGTCAGCAGAGGATACCGGGCGACTTGTCAAGAATCGAATAAACGAAGGGAAGGAGGTCGTCGACAAGGATAAGCGGACGGCCAAGACCCAGCTTCCCCAGGCCATTGACCGTTTGGTTGAAGAGCTCGAGAAGTCCGTAACCCAGGGTTAGGGAGGTTCCAAGCGTGGGTCTCAAGGCCGAGCCGATGACCCGTGTCCTCATCGTGGTGCCGAAGGACAAGGTCCCCGCGGCCACCAGCGCCCTTTACGACCTGCAACTGCTCCACGTGCACGACCACGTGGAGGGCAGGGACGGGCTCGCCCTCGGACACCCCCTCAAGGGTGCATCCGTGGCCTCGGAGATGCTCATCAGGCTCCGTGCCATGATCGCCACCCTCGAGATCCCCGAGGTCACCGTTGACATGCGCCGCCCCATCACCTCGTTGATGGAGGAGCTGGAGGCCAAGTTCGACCACCTGGAGCACGAGATCGAGACCCTAGGGGACAACAGGAACCGGCTCAGGGCCGAGACCCGGAACATCGAGCAGCAGATGAAGAACCTCGAGCCCTACATATCCCTCGGCCTGGACCTTGACGTCTACCGGGACTACGAAACCCTCGAGGTGATCGTGGGCAACCTCACTGGAGACCCATGGAAGGTCCTCCGCAACGCCAAGATCCCCTTCGAGCTGTTCAAGGCCAAGGATGCCTCCAAGACCGGCCTCTTCGCCTTGTTCATCGAGCAGGACCGGACGGACGAGGTCCGGGCCATCATTGGCGAGTTCAACTTCACCCCCGTCCCGTCCTTCGAGGGAAAGGGCGACCCCAGAACGATGCGCGTCCGCCTCAAGGAGAAACTGGCGAAGGTCAACTCCTCCCTCGAGGAGGTGGAGCTGGACCTCAAGACCATCAGGAAGGTCCACGGCGAGAGCCTGTTCGCGGCCGAGGAGCACCTCTCCATCCAGATCGAGAAGGCCGAGAGCCCCCTCCGGTGCGGAAGCACCCCCAACGCCCTGTTCGTGGAGGGATGGGTCCCCACCAAGAGGATGGCCGACCTTGAGGGCACGCTGACCGACGCCGTCGGCGACAGCTACCACATCGAGGTGCTGACCGACGAGGAGCTGACGGGCCACAGCACGGCAGCGGTGGCGGCCGATGGCGGCGAGCCCACCTCCGAGGAGGAGGAGGAGGCCGAACACTTTGACACCAGCAAGGAGACCCCGGTGCTCTCGACCAACCCCGAGGGGTTCAAGGCCTACGAGTACCTCATCAAGCTGGTCTCCACCCCCAGGTACGACGAGATCGACCCGGCCCTTTTCATGTACTTCACGTTCCCCCTCTTCTTCGCCCTCATGGTGGGCGACATCGGCTACGGGATCACCTTCATAATCCTGGGCTTCTGGATGCTGAACAGCAAGTGGAAGGGTGTGGGGATCGTCACCGGCATCACCCGTCGTCGGTTGACCAAGATGATCATGATGTCGGGCCTCTTCACGATATTCACGGGCCTGATGTACGGCGAGTTCTTCGGCCTGGAGCTCTTCGGCACCCACGGCCTCGTTTGGCCCCACTACCTCTACGTCCCGGCGCTGGACGTCTACTTGCCCATCAACCGGCTGGAGCAGGCGATGCTGATGATCAATCTCTGCATCTACATTGGCATCGCCCACATGATCCACGGCCTTTGCCTGGGTATCGTCAACACCAACCACCATCATGGCCTTAAGCACGCCATACTGGGCAAGTTCTCCTGGATCCTCATCATCATCGGCGGGTACTTCGTCTTTCGGATCCTCTTCACCGCCGACGAGGTGGTGATGACAGAACCCGTGATGATGTCGGGGCTGATATTGATGATAACGGGCATCATCATGCTGATCGCCGGCGAGGGCGGCGGAGGCCTCCTCGAACTGCCCGGCATCGTGTCCAACATCCTGTCGTACACCCGCCTGTTCGCCATCGGCCTGTCCTCCCTGGGGATAGCGATGACCTTCAACACCCTGGGTGGCATCATGGTGAGCAAGGGCGGGGCAATGATAATCGTGGGGCTCATCGTCGCCTTCCTCGGCCACTTCATCAACATTCTGCTGGCACTGCTGGCACCATCGCTTCACGCTCTCAGGCTCCATTACGTTGAATGGATGACCAAATTCTATACCGGCGGAGGGAGGGAGTACGAACCCTTTGGCCGGGAACGTATATACACGGAGGTGTAAACAAATGGTAGACATAGGTGTAGGATATGGAATGATAGCCATCGCAGCGGGACTCGCCATGGGTCTCTCGGCACTGGCAGCAGCCATCGGTGAGATGGCCATCGGTTCCGCTGCGGTAGGAGCTACCGCGGAGGATCGGGACATGTTCGGAAAGGGTCTGATCCTTACCGTGCTTCCTGAGACCCTGGCGATCTTCGGGTTAGTGGTTGCGGTCCTACTGTGGCTGAAGATACCGTAGGGAACAGACCTGAAACCAGGCGGACTTCCTATGGGGCTAGAAGAGGTAGTAGAAGAGGTGCTCTCCTCCGGTGAGCGCAAGCGCAAGGAGATACTGGACGAGGCGGATGTCGAGATCCAGAAGCTCTTAGCCGTGGCGAAGGCGGAGGTCAAGGAGTACGAGGAGCAGCAGGCGGTGGAGAACAGGACCCGCATGGAGCGCACGCGAGTTCAGGACCTCCAGACCGCAGAACTCAAGATCAAGCGTCTCGAGCTGGCGATGCGAAGGGACCTCCTGGAACAGGTCCAGGACGGTGCCAGGGAGAAGCTTCGCGAGCTCGACCGCCCGAGGAACGAGGCGATGCTGAAGGCCCTGCTGTCTGGTAGGACTGGCGGCGACGCCCACGTTTTCTCTGCTGCCAAGGACGAGCCCCTCGTCAGGGCGCTCACCCACCTGCCATACAAGGGCCACATCGACTGCCTTGGTGGTGTGGTGATCGAGAGCTCCGATGGCTCCATCCGAGAGGACCTCACCTACGACACGTTGCTTGCCGAGCGGAGCGAGGAGTTGCTTCCGATAATCGCCGAGATCCTTTTCGGTGAGGGAGGATAGCTTGAAATTAAATCCCTTCCGCCGCGAACGTCGTGCGAAGGTGGCGATCCGTCACTTCGCATACTTCAACGCGAGGGTCCTTGCCATGAGGGCCAAGCTCCTTCCTAAGGAGACATATCCGAAGTTCCTCCAGATGGGCATCCCGGAGCTCGCAAGGTCCCTGGGTGAATCCGAGTACAAGGTGGCGATCGAGCAACTGGGCCCGAAGTACCGTGGGGTCGACCTGGTGGAGTTTTCCCTCAACAGGAACCTCGCCACCACGTTCCACGGGCTCATCGAGAAGGCCCAGGGCGAGCTCCAGAGCCTGCTCATGGATTACATGAGGTACTACGATCTGGAGAACATCACCACAGCCCTCCGGGGAAAGCTCTCGGGCATCTCCGACGAGGATGTGGAGGAGGCGATAATCCCCGCGGGTTCGTTGACCGATGCCCAGCTGAAGAGGTTGATAGAGGCGTCCTACGACGACACGATGGAGATCCTCCGGAAGATGGGTTACGACGAGGCCGTCGACCTGATCACCGACCTTCCCCTCCCCGAGGTGGAGGACCACCTGATCAAGATGTACTACGCGAACCTCCTGGAGAAGACCAGCGGCGGGAGCAAGAACATGAAGATGTTCCACCACTTCATCAGCATCGACATCGACTTCATGAACCTCATCAACTTCCTTAGGTTGAAGCGGGACGGGACCCCCCCGACCAAGGTGATGGAGTACATGATGCCGGGTGGCGCCCAGCTCCCCCACAAGAAGCTCAAGGAGCTGGCGGGCCTGGACATGGAGGAGATCCTGACGCGGATCGAGGGGCTTGCGTACTTCAGGGAGCATCAGGGAGCGCTGACGGGCGAGAAGGACAGCCTCACCGCCCTGGAGGCGTCCCTCCTCAAGTTCCAGCTGAACTACGCGGTCCGGGAGGCGCGGCAGAACCCATTGAGCATCCTGGTGGTGCTCAGCTACATCCTGGCGAAGCGGGTCGAGGTGGCCAACATCCGGAACATCGTCCGTGGGAAGGAGGGCGACCTGCCGACCGAGCTCATCAGGAAGCAACTGGTGCTATGAGGGAGATGGAGAGGTGACGTTATGGAGCTAGGGGTCGTTGGCGACGGGGAATTCTGCCTGGGCTTCCGCCTGGTCGGCATCCAGCACGTCTACGAGGTGGAAGAGGATGGCAACTGGGAAAAGGCCGTTACCAAGGCGATGGCCGACGAGGAGGTGGGCATACTGATAATGCCCTCCGAGGTCATCCCCGATCTGCATCCCGCAACCCGGCAGGACATCGTCTCCTCGGTGCGACCGGTGGTCATACCCATCGGCGCGGTGGAGGAGTCGGACCTGCGAGAGAAGATCAAACAGGCCGTCGGAGTGGACCTCTGGGACAAGGAGGAGGGTTCCGGCGGCTGATGAACGATATCACGATAATCCGATAATCACTAACTTACAAGGTTGTATCGAAATGGAAGGTACTGGAGAGGTACATCGCGTCTCAGGACCGGTGGTGACCGCCACGGGCATCACGCCCAAGATGTACGACGTCGTCTTCGTGGGCGACGAGGGCCTCATGGGCGAGGTCATCGAGCTCCACGGGAGCAAGTCGGTCATCCAGGTGTACGAGGACACCTCGGGCGTTCGCCCTGGCGAGAAGGTCGTGGACACCGCGGCCCCCCTGGTGGCCGAGCTGGGCCCTGGACTGATAAGGAGCATATACGACGGGATCCAGAGACCGCTGCCCGTTCTGGCCGAGCGTGCTGGAGACTACATCACCCGTGGTCTCACAGCCCCTGGCCTGGACCGGTCCAAGAGCTGGGAGTTCCAGCCCACGGTCAAGGCAGGCGACAAGCTGGTTCCCGGGAGCATAATCGGCACCGTGGAGGAATCGGAGTCCATCACCCACAAGGTCCTGCTACCGCCTACCGTTGGCGGCGAGATCCAGGAACTGCGGGGGGGCAGCTACCAGGTGGAGGACACCATCGGCACGCTGACCGACGGGACCAAGGTCCAACTCATGCACAAGTGGCCCGTGCGGATATCCCGGCCCTACCAGGAGAAGTTGATGCCGGACATCCCCATGCTCACCGGCCAGCGCATCCTGGACGGACTGTTCCCCGTGGCCAAGGGCGGCACCGCGGCCATCCCGGGCCCCTTCGGGTCGGGAAAGACCGTGACCCAGCACCAGCTGGCCAAGTGGTCCGATGCCCAGGTGGTGACGTACATCGGTTGCGGGGAGCGGGGCAACGAGATGACGGAGGTGCTCAAGGAGTTCCCCAAGCTGGAGGACCCGACCACCGGCAACCCGTTGATGGCGCGGACCGTGCTCATCGCCAACACCTCCAACATGCCCGTGGCCGCGAGGGAGGCCTCGGTGTACACCGGCATCACCATCGCCGAGTACTACCGCGACATGGGCTACTCCGTCAGCCTCATGGCAGATTCCACCTCACGGTGGGCAGAGGCGATGCGTGAGATCTCCTCCCGTCTCGAGGAGATGCCTGGCGAGGAGGGTTACCCCGCCTACCTGGCAGGCAAGCTGGCCGCGTTCTACGAGCGGTCCGGTCGCGTCACGACCCTGGGAGGCGACGAGGGTTCCGTCACCGTCGTCGGCGCCGTGTCGCCGCCAGGCGGTGACTTCTCGGAGCCCGTCACCCAGAACACGCTGCGCATCGTGAAGGTGTTCTGGGCCCTGGACGCCAAGCTGGCCAACCGCCGTCACTTCCCCGCCATCAACTGGCTCACCTCGTACTCGCTCTACGGCAACACCCTGGACCCCTGGTTCAACGAGAACGTGGGGCCCGAGTTCGTGCAACTGCGCGCCTGGCTCATGAACATCCTCCAGAGGGAGGACGAGCTGCAGGAGATCGTGCAACTCGTCGGTTCGGACGCGTTGCCCGAGGACCAGCAGCTATTGCTCGAGGTCGCCCGCCTCATCCGCGAGTACTTCCTGCAGCAGAACGCGTTCCACGAGGTGGACACGTACTGCTCCATGGAAAAGCAGCTCAAGATGATGCAGGCCATCCGCAGGTTCAACGACATGGCCTTCAGGGCCCTCAAGGAGCGGGTCCCGTTGCAGGATATCATCTCCGTGACCTCCAAGGACGAGCTGACAAAGACCAAGTTCGAGGCGGACTTCGACGGAGAGCTCCAGAAGGTATACGACCTGATGGACAAGGAGTTCGAGGACCTCATAGGAGGTGGTGCCTGATGACCAAGGAGTACTACACCATCACCGACATCGCGGGCCCCCTGGTCTTCGTCGAGAAGACGGAGCCCGTGGGCTACGGCGAGCTGGTGCACATCCAGCTGCCAGACGGCAGCACGAAGCGGGCCCAGGTGCTGGACACCTCCAAGGACCTGGTCGTGGTCCAGGTGTTCGAGGGCACCGCCGCCATCAACCGGGCCAGCGGGGTCAAGTTCCTGGGAGAGACCATCAAGCTGCCCGTGAGCCGCGAGATGCTGGGACGCATCCTGTCCGGCGGCGGAGAGCCTCTGGACGGAGGACCTCCCATCGTGCCCGAGAAGCGCCTCGACATCATCGGCGCGGCCATCAACCCCTACATGCGAGAGTCGCCCCGGGAGTTCATCCAGACCGGCATCTCCACCATAGATGTCATGAACACCCTGGTCCGTGGCCAGAAGTTGCCCATCTTCTCAGCGTCCGGCCTGCCCCACAACGACATCGCCCTCCAGATCGCACGCCAGGCTCGAGTGCTCAGCGGCGAGGAGGAGTTCGCCGTCGTCTTCGCGGGCATGGGCATCACCTCCGAGGAGGCCCAGCAGTTCATGCGGGACTTCGAGCGCACCGGCGCGCTGCGCCGAGCCGTCGTCTTCCTCAACCTGGCCGACGACCCCGCTATCGAGCGACTGCTCACCCCGAAGATGGCCCTGACCGCCGCCGAGTACCTGGCGTTCGAACACGGATACCATGTGCTGGTCATCCTGACGGACATGACCAACTACTGCGAGGCCCTGCGCCAGATCGGCGCCGCCCGAGAGGAGGTTCCTGGCCGTCGTGGCTACCCCGGATACATGTACACCGACCTGGCCATGAACTACGAGCGGGCCGGCCTCATCGAGGGCAAGAAGGGTTCCGTGACCCAGTTCCCCATCCTGACCATGCCCGGTGACGACATCACCCACCCCATCCCCGACCTCACGGGATACATCACCGAGGGGCAGATAGTGATCTCCCGCGAGCTGCACCGCAAGGGCATATACCCGCCCATCAACGTGCTTCCCTCGCTGTCGCGGCTGATGAACGCGGGAAGAGGACCCGGTCACACCAGGGAGGACCACAAGGCGGTATCGGACCAGCTGTACGCCGGATACGCCGAGGGACGTGACCTGCGCGGCCTGGTGGCCATCGTGGGTCGTGAGGCCCTGTCGGACAGGGACCGTCATTTCCTGGACTTCGCCGACGAGTTCGAGGAGAAGTTCGTGCAGCAGGGTCGCGAGGAGGACCGTAGCATCGAGGACGCCCTGGAGATCGGCTGGCAGCTGTTGGCGTCCCTGCCCGAGGGACAGCTGACCCGGATCGATCGCAAGACCATCGAGAAGTACCACCCCGCCTACCGGGACGGGAAGCCCGAGGAGAAGCCCGCAGGCGAGGGCGAGGGGGGCGACTAGGCCTTGGCCTACGAGGGCAAACCCACACGGTCGGAACTCATCGACATCAAGCGCAAGATCAAGCTCAGCGAGACCGGTCACAAGCTCCTCAAGATGAAGCGCGACGGCCTCATCTTGGAGTTCTTCGAGATCCTGGCCAAGGCCCGTGACATCCGGAGCATCCTGACGGCGGAGTACCGCGTGGCCCGACGCAACCTTACCATCGCCGAGGGCGTGGAGGGCGTGATCGCCATCAAGGCAGCCGCATTCGCCCCCAAGGACCACCCCTACGTTCACATCCGTCCCAGGAACGTGATGGGCGTCGTGGTGCCCCAGGTCGAGAGCCGTGCCGTCAAGAAGAAGATCACCGAGCGTGGCTACGGCATCATCGGGTCCCGCAGCGCCATCGACGACGCCGTCTCCGCCTACGAGGTGCTGGTGGAGGACATCGTGGTCGCAGCGGAGATCGAGACCACCATCCGCAAGTTGCTGGTGGACATCGAGAAGACCAAGCGGCGCGTCAACGCCCTGGAGTTCAAGGTCATCCCCGACCTCACGGAGGCAGCCGCCTTCATCACCTTCCGCCTGGAGGAGATGGAGAGGGAGAACACCTTCCGCCTCAAGATGATAAAGCAGAAGAGCCAGAAGGAGGCGCTGGCCAAGGCCCGTGCCGCCGAGGCGGCGGATTGATGACGACATAATCCGATGGTCGCCCGCCTTCGAACGTGACGTCGGGTCGATTGTTCGACACCTGTTCTATAAACTATATAAATGGTCCAGAGCTAGAAAGTCACCAACATTACGGTCCTCCAGTGGGGGCCGTAGCTGACAAGCTAGCCATGGCTATGTCGAGGGAGACATGGGTTATGTCAAGAAGGATACTCGCAATCGCACTCGTGTGCCTGTTATCGGTGGTAGTCGCTTTCTGTTCCATTCAGGCCTACCTCGTATGGGATGGATCCCAGGATGGGAGAGTGCCCGCCTCCTTCGAGGAGGGGCCCTATCACTTCATCTACCCAACGGACTCGGACCCGTTGCCCGAGCAGACCTGGGAGCCCCAGGGACCATACCAGGCTCCGCCAAGGAAGGAGACTGAGATCAAGTGGACGGTAGTGCAGGAGGGTCCAGGAGAGCCATGGCATGTGGTTCCCGCATGGACTAAAGAGTCGGAAATACCGACAGAGGCACCCGTCGTTCCCGAGAAGCCCGTCGAGGATCCAACCGAGGGGACGCCCTCCCCCGAGCCACAACCCGAGGCGGTTCTGGAGGTCCCCGACGAGGTTCCCGAGGAGCCCTCGATTCCAACACTGCCCGAGGTGGAATGGGAACCCATGTCGTGGGACGAGACCCAGTCAGGTCCCGGTCTCACGCCCTCGACGGCCGGCCTTGCGACCCTTGCCGAGCTGGAGGGCAAGCAGGATTTCTCCAAGTCGTTCACTGCCTATTCTCCCCGGAGCTACTACGGTTACTATGGCTGGGGTCAGGGCCAGGGTCAGGGCCAGGGCCAGACCGAAGGTGACACGGCTCCGGGCGGCATCGGGTCCGGGGAGAACGATCAGGCCCTACCAAGGGATGTGGAGGAGTCTGACATTGTGAACCTCCAAGGCGACATCCTCTATATCCTCAATGCCTATCGCGGCCTCATCATCGTCGACGTCAAGGACCCGAGTAGGCCCGAGGTCCTCTCTATGGTCCCAGTGATAGGCACGCCTATCGACATGTACGTTGTGGACCATTTGGTCTATATGTTGGTCAAGACGGATTACGGGTTCTGGTACTCGACCACCTTCGGGCAGGCACAGGTGGTGGTGGACATCTATCTACCATACCAGATCGGCAGTAAGCTGGTGGTAGTGGACGCCCTTGACCCCAATGACCCGAAGATGCTGCTTGACCTACCTATTGAAGGGTTCGTGAGTGACAGTCGTAGGGTGGGACAGGTCCTCTACATCGTTTCGAGCACCTATGGTTGGTACAACCAGTACCTGGGTACAGACTACGTGGACCTGACCTACGTGGTCTCCATCAATATGATGGACCCTAGGAACACGTGCATGATAGACTACAATGTCTTCTCTGGGGTATCCTACGTCATTCACGCGAGCACCGAATTCCTGTTCGTGTCCGAGTGGTCGAGCATGTCCAGTCAGGAGAGCAGCACCTGGCGGAACGGGTTGACGAGCATTATCATGGTAGACATCTCGGACCCCTTGGGCAGCATGTGGTTCATGGACGAGTTCAGCTTCGAGGGAAGGGTCTTGGACAAGTACCAGATGGACCAGTTCGGGGACACCTTCAGGGTCGTCACCCAGACCAGTGCACCCTGGGGTTCCTCGCTCCTCACCTTCGACATCTCCACACCTGACGATGTGCAGCCACTGGGTAGCCTGGAGATAGACGATAGTGGGCAGCTCATGGCCACTCGATTCGCGGGGGAGCGGGCGTACACTATCCACCTTCCGAGGGCCATCGACCCCCTGGACGTCATCGATCTGTCCGATCCATCGAACCCCGTGCTCTGCGATGTGTTCGAGATGCCCGGATGGGTAACCCACATGGAGGTCCGTGGCATGAAGATCATCGCCATCGGTGTGGATGATTCCGGAGACGAGAGGAACGTGGCCGTGTCCCTCTTCGATGTCAGCGATCCATGGAATGCGGTGATGGAGGACCGGGTGAGGGTCGGGCTCTCCTACGCCACGTCCGAGGCCATCACGGAGCCCAAGGCCCTGACCGTCCTCGACGAGCAGGGCTTGATCCTGGTGCCATTTTCGACCTACGAATGGGATTCCTCAAATGGATATCGATCCTTCTCGGGCGTCCAGATAGTTAGCTTCGACCTCGAGGAGGGGGACCTGAGCTTGCGGGGTCACTACGAACAGGCGACCCAGGTGCTCAGGACCCGAGCTATCGACAACCACGTGCTGTCCACCTCCAACGACCACCTCGTGGTAGCGCACATAACCGACCCTGACGAACCCCTTGTCATCACCGAGTTGGAACTCTCCCCCAATGTGATAGATTACCACAAGGTCATCGGGCGGTACGCAGAGGTGACCATGGTGGCCCATACATCGTACTATCGATACGACTCGGTCGATCTCTTACTTCGCGTGTTCTCCGACACCGCATCTGAGATCGAGACTCCGCTGTGGGAGGTGGAGATCGGGCAATGTCCGGATGCCTGGCTGTGGGATGGACGTTACATCCATGTGTTCAACGAGGAAAAGATGCAGATCCTACATGGATTGTCTATCGAAGCTGGATGCTATCGCATCCTGAGATTGACAACCTACGACCTCCTAGGTGATGGCGAGGGACCCATATCCAAGAGGATTGTGAAGATCCGTGATTGGAACGAGACCCCCTTCACGCCTGTTGGGTGGTACGAGTCCATTTCCTCGTCATCATATTACTACGATTACTATCAGTACTATCCGTCCTACAACATGATATCCGAGGCCAGCAATCCCGTCTTGTTGGATGGGGGGTACATAGCGATATACGTCCAGGATGAGCTGCTCATCGTTGGAGTGGGCGAGTACCGATCGACCCTTCCCGTGTGGTCCACGGACATCGAATGCGAGGGATTCCTCGGGCTCCTTGCTGCAGGGAGCGGCCTCTACATCCTTTCCCGGGAATACGTTAAGACCTACTATGCAGGCAGCGCATACCGGTGGACGTACCAGTATGAGGCCTCCTGCGTTCGGTACGAGTGCTTCGGAGGAACCTATCTGGGAGAGCCCGTCCAGATCCCTGGCCTTCCCTTGGGATGTTCCGATGACGGCAATTGGATGTACACGGTCGCCTCGTGGTACGGAGGAGAGGACATCGGTTGGTACTCCACCTTCAACGTCGTTTCCATCGTGGACGGAGTGGCCACCTTGGCTTGGGCCGTTGACATTTCGGATAGGGAGGTCCGGGTCGACGGCGACACCGCGATCCTATCTGAGGTCAAATACGAGGATATCGAGGACGAGAATGGAAACGTACACACCATAGCTGCAACCCTCCTCTACGTCGTCGACCTACCCTCCTTCAATCTGAGATGGGCCACCACGGTGGACGGAGGTATCAACCTCCTCTTCGTGGGCGAGGACCTGGCATTGGTGAGAAGAGAGATGATGGGTGGTGTTCTCCTGATCGATTACAGAGAGGGGTCTGACGTCCAACACTACTGGGTGCACTTGAGCACCACTGTGTACTCCGTGGAGAGGCACAAGGACCACGTGTACGTGGCCATGGGCAAGTACGGAAGCCTCGCAATAGACCTGGACCGTTGAGCCACCCCGGTGCACCGGAAACCCTAATAAACAGCCTTGGCCATCCAAGCCGCGTGCCCTGGTACGATGACGAGGAGGAAGAAGAGGAGGACGAGGAAGAGGACGAGGAAGAGCACTTCCTCGACAGACTGATCACAAAAAGGCTCGGTGGACAGCAGGAGGCCCGTCTCAAGCTCCTCCGCTGGTTCTGGCTCATCGGGCTCCTCATGATGATGGGTGGCTACGTCATCATGATCCTCATGCTAGTGGGACGCAATCCCTTCGAGTGACGCCACCATAAGGTTCGAAGGACCGCCATAAACTTCTTAAATGGTCAGCGGCCAATGGGCCCCAGCCCCAAGTCAAGCCCCTTTTCGGGTGAACGTATCCGGGGGGGTTAAATAGGGCGTGACACGATGTGTCACTGTGGTCGACCTTCGGGTCTCAGAAAGAATTACAATCAAAGGGTGTTTGATATCATGCAGAAGCGCATATGGGACATCGTTCTTGTAGTCATGTTTTTGGCCCTCAGTGCGGTCACGGCCGCCAGCATCGCG
>JAUVRF010000281.1 GCA_030597775.1 Methanobacteriota archaeon
GTGGTCCTCGAGCGGAACGAGGACGTCGAGATCACCCTGAACGGCGAGCTCAGCTTCGACAACGTGGCCATAGTGCTCTACGAGTGGGCCATCTACTTCGACGACGAGCTCATCGAGGAGCTCGAGGGAAAGAAGGTGCCGTACACCTTCACCGAACCGGGCCTCTACGACATCACCCTCCGGGTCACCGACGGCATGGGCCTCTTCTCCGAGGACACCGTCCAGTACGGCATCATCGACGTGACCACCCCCGTGGCCAAGGCCGGTGAGGACCGGACCGTGGACGAGCAGGTCACCGTGACCATCTCCGGCGAGGGATCCTCGGACAACGTGGAGATCCTGACCTGGGAGTGGACGATATCAGCCGGCCCGGGAGGGGCCACCATCCGCCGCACCGGAGAATCCTTCGATTACGTGTTCTCGATACCCGGGGTGTACACCATCACCCTCGTCTGCACCGACAAGGAGGGCCTCTGGGACAGCGACGCCATCACCGTCACCGTGCTGGACGTCACCGCGCCCACGGCCATCCCGCCCACCTCCCAGAACATCAAGGTGGGGCAGGAGCTGGTGTTCGACGGCAGGGCCTCGACGGACAACGTGGGGATCATCAAGTACACCTGGAACTACGAGATGGCGGGAGCGCCCTTCGAACAGGTGGAGGAGAACATCACCATCGCGTTCGACTCGAAGGGCAACTACACCTTCACCCTCACCGTCGAGGACGCGGCGGGGAACACCGGCACGGCTTCCTTCTACATCCTCGTGGAGAAGCCGAAGGAGGCCGAGGAGGAGCCCGGTTTCGGCGTGCTCCTCGCGGTGACCGCGGTGGCACTCGTGGCGGTCCTGGCGATCGGTCGAAGGCGCAGGTGAGACCCGTCCCGGACACCTTCCAGGCCGCCCCACCCTTTAATATCCTCGGGGGCCTTTCACAGCTCCGCCCCGACCTGGTGCGGCCATGGTCCAGGGGTTAGGACAGGAGCTTCCCAAGCTTCTAGCCCGGGTTCGATTCCCGGTGGCCGCATCCTCCCTTCTCCCCATCCCCGGCAACGGGGCCAATGACTGGCGGCCCATTTCCATCGGTGCCCAACCACATGCGAAATTATATAATTCGCAAATGCTTAAGGTCAGGTGTCTGGGTAAGTGGTAACCATGAAGCTTCGGGCGCTGCTGCTGGTGATCATCCTCCTCTTGGCGATAGTCCCGGCCCTGGTGCCCGCCTCCGCGGATACGGAGGAGACCCGGTCGCCGGGCTTCATAGACGTCAAGCTCCATACCCTGATCAGCACCACAGAGACCACACTCTCCACCGAGCAGAGCACCAACCGGTACCGCACCTCCGACGACCTCACGTTCGACTCGATCGAACTGGAGGAGAGCCTCGTCGTCATGGGGGTCGACACTGGTGTCGGCCAGAACAAGGGGCTTGAGGCACGGATCGGCATCCAGGCGACCCTCGCTTCGGAGGTGACCGTCTCCGTCATCGACGATGACGAGTCCATCGCAAGCAGGACCATCACGGTGCCCTCCGGTGAGACCCGGTGGGATTGGGAGATGCCCTTCAAGACCGACTGGAACACCTACACGTTCAACCGACGCCACGTTATCTCCCTGCGTGTGGAGGCTGACCGGAACGTGTTCATCAGGACCGACTCCAACAGCTACCTTGAGCTGTTCTGCGAGGACCACCTGTCCCTAACGGTCGAGACCCGTGACGTGGACGACAACCGTGCGTCCACCTTCTTCCCCAACGACCTGGCGGAGAACAGGCACGTCTTCATCGAGGGGGATATCCAGAACCCCTTCGGAGCGGGTGACGTGGCCGGCGTCAACATATCGATAAAGAGACCCAATGGCCAGTTCGTCGTCGAGGACGATGCAGCGTCGGTGGGCTCTGACCTCAACTACACCTACGACTGGAACTACGCCACTGGCCTGCCCTCTGGAACGTACAGCATCAACGCCACCGGACGAGACCTTCAGGGTAACGAGTTCAGCACGATAGGCTCCTTCATGATGGCCGAGTACGGGATCCGCATCTCCGCAGAGGGCGAGGAGGGCGGCATAGTCACGGACAGCACCACCCCGGGCAGCCCCGCCAAGTACACACTCACCATCCTCAACATCGGTGGGAACAGGGCCGACATCGTCATGACCGACGGCGACCCGTTGCCCCTGTGGCAGACCTCCTTCAGCAAGAGCACCTTCAGCCTCGACGCCGGTGACGACACCGACATCACCTTCGACGTGAAGCCCTCGTCCACTCTGGGTGGCGGCAACTCCTCCGTCTACATAGCCACTGCCACCGTCAACAACGACCCGGGCATCCCGAATGCGAAGGATTCCATCCAGGTGGAGACCTTCGTTCGGAACGAGGTGGACCTGGCCGTGCTTCCCGAGAACCCCGACCCCAAGACCATCGGGGTGGGCGGAAAGGTGGACCACACCTTCACCATCCGCAACATGGGCGAGTTCACGACCACCGTCGACCTCTCCAAGACCGGGGTGCCAACAGGCTGGGAGGCCGTGTTCACAGGCAACAGGGTGGTGGATGATTCCATCGAGGACCTGAGACCGATGGAGATAGTCGATGTGGTCCTCAAGGTCACCGCCCCTGAGACCTCGGACATAATGCGGGCCACCGTCAACATAAGGTTCCAGTCCAGGGAGTTCCCGGACGTCTACGAGGAACGCACCACTGTGACCAACATGGTCATAGGGCTCCACCTGAACCCGACGTCTCCCACCAACTCCACCCTGGACCCGGGAGACAACTTCAACATCTGGTTCGACGCCATCAACGACGATCCCACCTCGGAACACGTCATAACCTTCACCGTCGAGCAGGCTGATTCCAACTGGCCCAGCAATTCCTTCGTGTACTCGCCCCTGTCCCCGGTGACCGTGGGTGCTGACAGCAGGCAGGCGATGAGCATCGAGACCACCGTTCCCACCAGCGCTGTCGCCGGCACCTTCAAGTTCACCGTGAAGGGCGTCGTCGACGGACGGACAGAGGTCTACGACAGTTTCGACTACAACATCAAGATCAACATCCGACACGAGCTCAAGGTCGAGCTCAGTCCCAAGGTGAACGAGTTCACGATCAACACGAAGGAAGAGTCGATAGTCTACCTCACCATCACCAACAACGGCAACGTGGCGGAGGTCGTCAACATATCCGTTGAGACCCCCAGCAGCGACCTCGAGGTGAGGATGAACGACGCGATGACCTCCATCATCCTGAACATGCCAGTGGAGCCCTCCGCCGTGGAGGAGATCAAGATAAGCTTCAAGGCGAAGGACACGGCCAGCCACAACGAGGTCATCAATGTCCGCATCGAGGTCCAGGCAGCAAGTGACCCCACGCCCATCACCAACGACCTGAAGCTCACGGTCGAACTGTCCAGGGCCGAGTGGTTCGCCGACTACATGGACTGGGCGGCGATAATCATCATGATGATGGTCATGATGGCTGGACTGCTCCTCTACAATCCCAGGAAGAGAAGGGCCCAGAAGGGTAAGGGTCCGGATGAAGAGGATAA
>JAUVRF010000206.1 GCA_030597775.1 Methanobacteriota archaeon
CTCGCGGTCACGCGGTCGTCGTCCTGGTAGAGGACCTGGCCGCCCTCCCTCAGGATCTCCCAGGCCGTCCGGGCCGCAGCGTCGTACCCCCAGGTGACTATCTCCAGGTCGATGGGCTCGGAGAAGGGTCCCCAGAGGGCGGGGTCGCTCCGATATGCCAGGTGGGCGGGTCCCACGTAGCGGACGTGGTCGATCTCCCGGACGTCATCCAGGTCGCCGATTCCGATGCGGGCGAAGTAACCGTAGTCCGGCAGGTAGTCAAGAAGGTCGGCTCCCGCCTCGGCCGCCGCCTCGCGCCATGCCTTCTGTATGGGTCCGTCGAACTGCACCACGTAGTAGGGATGGGTGGACATGTCCCGGAGCCATGAAGGGCCCGGGCCCTTGTCGACGACGGGATCGAAGGTGCCAACCTTGAGGTAGAGCATGACGCCACCGCCCTCCTCGGCCGTTGGGGTTCCGGGAGCGCCGTCACCGGCCGGGAACGCGGTGGCCAGTGGGCTGAAGAGAAGTACCAGGAAGATGAAAAGGACGAAGGAACGGGAACGCATGGCTAGGCCCGGATGACCGCTACGCGAGGATGCCTTATAAGACTTCCTTGTCCGTTTGTGATAATGGTAACAGAGCTGGCGCTCCCCATCATGGAGCAAATTTCGATGGAAAAATGAAATGACGGGGCCCTCTCAGGCCCCGTTGAAGAAGTTGGTCACCGCCCAGGTGATCATCCTGATGTACCCCTCGTAGGGCACACCGGAGTTGTGGGGGGTGAACACCACGTCCTCCCTGTCCAAGAGAGGCTTGTACTCGGGTGGTTCCTGCTCGTACACGTCGATGGCGGCTCCCCTCAGCTTGCCGGCCTCCAGGGCGCGCGCCAACGCCTCCTGGTCCACAAGGGGACCGCGGGCGGCGTTGATGAGGATGGCACCGTCCTTCATCTTCCCGATGGTCTCGTCGTTCATCAGGTGGAAGGTGCTGTCGTCCAGCCAGGCGTGGAGGGTGACTATGTCAGCCTCCGCCAGCAGCGTGTCGCGGTCGACGAACTCCAGGCCGTACTTAAGTTCCGACTCCATGTCGCGACGGATGTCGGTGTAGATCATCCGGACCCCGAAGACGGACAGCCGATGCACCAGGTGACGACCGATGGCACCGAGGCCGATGATGCCGAAGGTCTTGCCCATCAGCTCGTTGCCAGCCAGCTCGAAGCGGTCCCACCGGCCCGCGTGGACAGAGCTCTGGCAGGCGTTCAGGTTCCGAAGGATCATCAACGCGACCATGACCACGTGCTCGGCCACCGACGCGGCGTTGGAGCCCGGTGCGTTGAACACCTTGATGCCCTTCTCCGCACAGTACTTGAGGTCGATGTTGTCCAGGCCCGCGCCGCACGTGATGACGTACTTGAGGCGGGGCAGCAGCCTATCGATCAGTGCCTGGTTGCACTGGTAGTACTGCTTTCCGATGATCGCGTCGAAGTCAGTAGGGAGGGATGGATCGGTAAGCTTCTGCCAGTCCCAGTAGACCAGCTCCATTCCAGCCTCCTCTAGCATCCCGATACCCTTTGGATGGAGGTCCTCGGTGATGAGGATCCTCATGCCGCGCAGCTTCTCGTTGCCCATGGTGAACACTCCAGATTTGAGTGGCGGGGGAAACGACAGCGCCCATGATAAACGTTACGACACGGTCGCGCGCGAGATATACGCGTCCAGTACTCAGGCATCGTTGAAGAACCACTGTATGGCCCAGGTGTTCATCCTCACGTACCCCTCGTGGGGGATCCCCGAGGTGTGCGGGGTCACGATGAGGTTGGGAATGGTCATGAGGTCCATGTCGTCGTTGGGCTCGGTCGGGAAGGTGTCAAGTCCCGCGTAGCGCAGCTTGCCGGACCGCAGGGCAGCCTTGAGGTCCTCCAGGACCACCATGGGTCCCCGTGCCAGGTTCATGAAGATGGCACCGTCCTTCATCTTGGAGAAGAGGTCTGCGTTGGCCATGCCCTCTGTCTCCTCATCCAACCACATGTGGATGGTGACGATGTCCGAGCGGGCCAGGAGATCATCCTGGGGCACGAAGGTAACATCCCATTCGGCCTCGAAGTCCTCGTAACGGACGATGTCGTAGTAGATCACCTCGGTCTCGAAGGCCACCAGGCGCTTGGCCAGGGCCTTGCCGATGGCGCCGAGGCCGATGATGCCCACGGTCTTGCCCATGAGCTCGTTCCCTGCCAGCTCGTCCCTGAGCCACTTGCCCTCACGCAGGGAGGTCTGGCATTCGTTGAGGTACCTGAGCCCTCCGATCATGATCATGATCGCCTGCTCGGCCACCGAAACGGCGTTCGAGCCCGGGGCGTTGAACACGGCGATGCCCTTCTCGGCGCAGTAGGCCTCGTCAATGTTGTTCTTGCCCGCTCCGCATGTGATGACCCACTTGAGCTGAGGCAACAGCCGGCCCATGAGCTCGCTGTTGCACTGGAAGTACTGCTTCCCGATGATGGCGTCCACGTCCGTGGGCGTGTCCGGGTCGGTCAACCTCTGCCAGTCCCAGTAGACCAGGTCCATGCCTGCCTCCTCGAGCATCCTGATGCCCTCTGGATGCAGGTCCTCTGTTACCAGTATGCGCTTACCCCTAACGTTCTCCACGGCCATCCGATGTCCCCCTTCAAGGATGGCATGGGCGCTTCGGCTCATAACTGTTACGCCGGTCGACCGTGGCGAGGGTTCCCGGGAGCCTACCTTCCCTCCCCGGGTCGTGCCCTTGAGACCAAGCTGACGACCACCGCGATGACCACCACGGCGGCCAGGGCCATCATGATCCCCGCGCCGGGCGATGAGGAGCTGGCGGCCTCTGGCACAGCAGTCAGTTCGTTGATCACGAGGCTGGCCGGTCCCAGCAACGGGGCCAGGTCTATCCTCAGCCGGGCGCCTTCCGAGGACACTCCGATCTGTCTCCAGACCTTCACCGTCCCGTCTACCTCGGTGCCCACATCCACCGTGTCGGAACCCTTCACGTGGATGTCGAAGGGGCCCTCCGAGGCGTCGTCGAGGGTGACGGTCCCATCAGCGTCCTGGGACCACCCGGGAATCTCCGCATCCCTCCGTCCCAGGGGGTCGACCACCTTCACGGTCCCATCATCACCGGGATCGATCCTCAGTCCCGCGTCCTCCGCCGGGAGCATGGCCTCCACGGCGAGCAATGCGAAGCAGGTGGCCACAACAGGGTCCCCCTCCCAGTAGCTGTCGCTGCCCGTGTTGTGCCAGCTCCCGACCGCGTTCTGCTTGGCAAGGAGCACATCTGCCAGCTCCCTTGCCCAGTGAAGGTCGGACCCTTGAGAGGACATGAGCGATGGGGCACCAGCTGTCCGCAGGGCCCGGGCAAGCGTCCATGTGTGGTAGTAATAGGCGACATCCCCGAAACCAGGGTTCTGGTCCGCGTCGAAGTTGGTCCCGAGCCAATCGAGGGCAGCTGCGGGACCGGCCGAATCAATGGTCTCACCAGCGGCCATCAGGGACCACAGACCGGCAGCGGTCATCGAACCGTAGCTGTCGAGGCCGCCTGCGTTGCTGCGGCCAGGGAAGTAGATGAAGCCCCCGTCGTCGAAGGAGGGGTTGGTCCGGTCGTCGGCCCATTCGAAGTCGTTGACCTCGGGAAGGTTCTGGCACCTGTAGAGGAAGATAAGGGCGTTCTGCCAGGTGGTGGTCGGTATGACGATCGATGGATAGGCCTCCTCTGCGGCCGCCAGGGCCATCAGGCCGAACTGGGTGTTGGACATGTCGGGGCGGCCGTCGCCACCGTATCCGATGCCACCGCGCCACCACTCCTCGAAGCCCTCCTCGTCCCCGTCGCACTGCTCTCGGACCAGCATGCTCACACCGTCCCTGACGAGGTCCTCGTCCGCTGGCTCCGCTGCAGCCGAGAGGGCCATAACGGCCACCGATGTGTAGTAATGGACGTAGGTGCCCTCGGAGAACGAGCCGTCCTCGCGGGCCTCGGCCAGCAGGATGTCCAGGGCGGCCGCTACCGCGGGATGGTCCGCGCCACGACCACCGTTGAGCATCGCGAAGGCGACCAGGCCGGTCACGCCGAAGTCGTTGCTCCACTGGCCGTCACCTCCTTGCTGGGTGTCGAGCCATTCCATGGCGGTCTCTCGAGTTCCCACCAGTTCGGCCCGATCTGGCCACCACTGGGTCCGCTCGCTGGGCAATCGGTCAAGGGGGCTTATGCCCCAGGTTTCATCGACGGCCGCTCCGCTCGCTGCACCGGACACTCCGGCCGCGAGCAGTAGCGCGCATAGCAATGCCGCTAGAAGCCTTCTCATTGTTCTTCCTCCATTGGCTCCTGTTCATTTGTGATTTCGTGATCGTTTTCGTGATCTTCCTCGGTGCGTGAGGCCATGGCCCTCTCCCTCGCCTTCCATGACAGCACGACCAC
>JAUVRF010000020.1 GCA_030597775.1 Methanobacteriota archaeon
CCAGCGGTCGGCGTATCCAATCGGA
The DNA here is from genome assembly GCA_030597775.1 of Methanobacteriota archaeon. Lineage (GTDB taxonomy): Archaea > Thermoplasmatota > DTKX01 > DTKX01. Next base: position 26 of record JAUVRF010000020.1, read on the forward strand.
GGATGAGTCGCCCTACGGTCGTCTTACCGCATCCCGTCTCACCCACGAGGGATATGACCTCGCCCCGGCGGATATCCATCGATATGTCGTCCACAGCCTTGACCTGCAGCTGCTCCTTCGACCAGAGCCCGGAAAGGCCCATCTTGATGTCGAAGTACATCTTCAGGTTGCGGATCTCGACAACATTCTCTCTGTCCATGTCCTCGACGGGAGGTATCGATGAACGTCGGCCTCGGTCACTTCCACTCATGTCCTCTGTTCTCCGCATCTGCCTTCCAGCACCATACCAGGTGGTCTGGTCCCACCTCTGCTGGCTTTGGCGAGTACTTCTTGCACTTGTCCTTCATGTACTTGCATCTGGGATGGAACCTGCAACCCTTCGGCGGGTTCACCAGGGGCGGGGGCGACCCCGGGATCCCCTTGAGACGGTCCTTCATCTCCTCCTTGGTCCCCAAGATGGTGGGGATGGAATTGATGAGGCCAATGGTGTACGGATGCTGTGCATCGCAGAACAGGTCCGTGGTACGGGCCGTCTCCGCTATTCGGCCGGCGTACATCACCGCCATGCGGTTGGACATCTCAGCTACGCGAGAGATGTCGTGGCTTATCATCATCATCGACTGGTTGTGCTCTTCCTGGATGCGCTTGATCTCCTTGAGGATCTTGTAGGAGGTGATCACATCCAGGGCGGTGGTGGGCTCGTCGGCTATGATGAAGTCGGGCCGAAGTGCCAGGGCCATCGCGATGAGGGCCCTCTGCTTCATGCCCCCCGAGTACTCGTGGGGATAGTGGTCGATGCGATCGCGGTTGAGGTTGACGATGTCGTACAGCTTCTCTATGCGATACCGGGCGATCTCCCGCTCCTCCACGCGCATCCCAGCGAACTTCTCCCGGAACTCGTCATCTATCAGGCCAGGGAGGGAATCGGTGTGGGCCATGATGGCCTCCTCGATCTGGTCGCCCACCCTGTAAACGGGATTGAGGGCGTCCATCGCCCCTTGGAAGATGATGCTGATCTGGTCCCACCGGATGTCCCTGATGGCCTGGTTGAAGATGTCGATGGTGCCATCGTCGTTCACGAACTCGGTGAGGTCCTTACCCTTGAACTTGATGGAGCCGCCCTTAATGAATGCGTTCCTGGGCAAGAGCTGTGTGATGGCGTACGCGGTGGTGGTCTTCCCGCAACCGCTCTCCCCCACAACGCCCAGGGTCTCTCCCTCGTCAACGTGGAACGTGACATGGTCGACCGCCTCGACCCATCCGTCCTGGATCTTGAAATGCATCACCAGGTCATTGACTTCCAGTAGGTGTCCCATGTTCATCTAGCCCTCAATCTTGGATTCACAACCTCGTCGAACGCCCTGCCTATCAGGTAGAAGGCGAGGGACAGCAGCGTGATGGCAAGGCCCGGTGGCAGCAACCACCAGGGCGCGGTCAGTGTGTTCCCCGAGATCTGGAGGAACTGGAGCATCATTCCCCAGGTGGTGGCCGTTGGATCGCCCATGCCCAGGAACGCGAGGATGGCCTCTGTGATGATGGCCGCCGATATAGTGAAGACCATGTACAGGAATGTGAGGGGGAGTACATTTGGACCCAGGTGCCGTAAGATGATCGTTCTATTGGAGGCGCCCGAGACCCTTGCAGCATCGATGAACGCCCGATTCTTCAGCGAGAGTGTCTGGGCCCGTATGACCCTGGCCACCCCTGCCCAACTAAATATCGCAATTATCAATATGATATTGCCGATGGATGGACCTAGGACGGCTGCCAATAGCAGGGCGACCACCAGGATGGGCAGGGTAAGGAAGATGTCCGTAAGACGCATCAGGATCGTGTCGACCCATCCTCCGTAGTATCCCGAGATGAGGCCCACGATGGTCCCCAGGCCTGCGGATATCACCGCGGCCACGAGACCCACGACCAGCTCGGTCCGCGTGGCGTACAACAATTGGGTGAAGATGTCTCCCCCGAACACGTCGGTGCCCAGGATGTACCGGTTGCCCGATGTGTACACACCAGGAGGTAGCGGCGCTGTGTATGTCCCCGACACGGACTGGACCCAGAGGACGGCGTCCACTGTGACCATTGAATAGTAGTTCCCCTGGGCGGAACCCACGTTGTTCACGATGTTTCCCACGTAGGATATCGTGGTGTGCGTACCCCCTCCCACCGCCTGGAATGTGGCGTCCAGCTGCATCGTCTCCTTGAGGATGACGATCTGCTGGGCCTCTGTCATGAATATGTAGTTGCGGCTGGAGAAGATGTAGTCCGGACGGCCCACTATGGGGGCGCCCGTCATGTTGTACCATGTCCTGTTGCCCCTGATGGATCCGGTCTCCGGGTCCACCGAAGCGATGAAGCCGAGTTCCCCCGTGGTGCCGGTCACGACCAGGTTACCGCGGAAGGTCGGCCATATGCCCATGGGTCGGGGTTCCCTCATGCTGCTCGTCACGAGGGTCGAGGTCCAGTTGTTGGTGCCGTTTATCCTCAGCACGGAGTACAGGAACTGGGAGTCGGTGGCCAGGATTATCCTGTCCTTCCCAATTGGCTCCGAGGGATGCTCCTTCGCGATGGAGATGGGGCGGTTGGGGATGGGTTCAACGGAGTCGCGATCCCAGAAGTCGCGGATCTCCTCGTAGGTGACGTACCAGAGCATCTCGCCGATCGCCACGTTACGGACCCTTCCACCGGTCTTGTTGTAGTCGAGGTAGATGGCAGCGATCCCCTCGGTGGTGGGCACGACGATCATGCTCCCGTTCTCCACCAGGGGAATGTTCAGGATGATGGGTTCCCCGATGATGGTGGTCCCGTTGGTCTCGTTGAAATCGTCCATCGTGACGATATCGTAGAACCGTTTCTCCCGGAACTCACCGTACGCCGGGTTGGGGGGTATGCGGGCGCACATGGCGAGGGTGGTCTCGTTGGCGAAGCTGTGCAGGTACTCCCCCTCGCTGTTCTGCGGGCTCCACCTGTTCCATAGGTTGCTGTACCAGATCGGCTCGAAGTCCAGGGACACCTCTGCCCTGACGATGAAGGTGTCGAAGGTGAGCTCGTACATCGTATCACCGGCGAAGGCGGTGAAGTGCTCGTTCCTGAAGGTCGTCGGCAACAGGATGGTGATGTTCTGGGGTATTACATGGGTGGAGTTGGATAATATCTGAAGACCCCGGCCACCCTCGATTGCCTTGTCGTCCACGACGAATTTCAATGCATGGCCACCGTCGGAGTATATGATGACCTCCTCGAGGCGTTGATCACCGCGGTAACCGACAGGCGGATACCAGAGCTCCGACGCTGGGTCGTCCAGTCCGAGGGTTGCGTTCGCCTCGATCACCTCATGAACGTTGTCGGCCAGGAAGACGTCCTCCTGGGGGGCCAGGAAGTCAAGGTCGTAGGGTGCTATCCAGGGAGCGAATACAGCCATGAAGACGAATATGAACATGATGGTGAGACCGGTGAGGCCCGCCTTGCTCTGCTTGTAGAGCTTCCAGCCCCGGCTGAAGCTCCTCCGCCAACGGGAGAGGGTCCTCTTCCAGTTGGGAACGGTGAGGAGCTCGGTCTCCTCCTCGTCCGGCTCCATCATCCCGGCGGCTCCGGGCATGCCGTCATTCTTCGTTCCGCTCATTCAGTAACACGTATCCTCGGGTCCAGGAACCCGTACAGTATATCAGCGAAGAGATTGCCTATCAGGACCATCAGCGCAAGGATGTAAAGTGTGGCCGAAGCTGTAGGGAAATCTAGGGATGTCAGGGAATCGATGTAGAGCAGACCGACCCCCGGGAAGCTGAAGACCTGTTCGAGTACGACAGCACCTCCCATGGCGAAAGCCAATGATATTACGAACGCGGTCGCCACGGGGAGGGTAGCGTTGCGGGCGGCGTGCTTGAACAGCACGCTCCGTTCGGGGATCCCCTTGGCGACGGCCGTCAGGATATAGTTCTCACCGATGGTCTCCAGCATGCTCGTTCTCATCAGAAGGATCGTACCCGCCAGGGACAGAAGGACCAGTGTGATCAGGGGCAGGAATGTGTGGTGTACCACCTCCCACCATCGATATGGATAGACCTGGGGCCATGCTGTCAAGGGGAACCATCCTAACTGGAAAGAGAAGATGAAGAGGAAGATCAGACCTATCCAGAATGATGGCATGTTGTAGAACAACAGGGAGGTCAGGACCGCGGACCCGTCCGCGATGCCTCCCCTCCTCCATCCGATGTAGGCACCGACCAGGATGCCGACGACGTACGAGATGACAACGGCCATGCCGAATAGGAACAGGGTCCTCGGTATCCTCTCGGCGAGCAGGTCATTCACGCTGACCCCCTGGGTGTAGGAGATACCGAAATCGAAGGTCAGCATGTTCCTCATGTAGATGAGGTATCGTTCGAAGGGGGGCCTGTCGAACCCGAACAGCTCTATCATGTACTCCTTCTGGGAGGGCTTGATGAGAGGGTTCTGCGAGAGCAGATCGATGGGGGTCGCAGGCAACATCTCGAAAAGGATGAAGGTGACAGTGAGGATGATAAGGAGGGTTATGAACGTCTGGATGATGCGTCCAACGATGTACCTTATCAGGTTCCAGTTCACCATCCAAAGGTCCCCCAGTATCCACCATTCTATTGCTCAGGTCCGGGTAATGACCTGAGCTAATCTACCTCCGAATTTAAGGCACTTTCTATCGAAGACCGGTCGGTTCTAAGAAAAAGGAAAAAAAGAAGAGGGGTGGGGGGACCGAAGTCCCCCCAAGATCTCCTCGGGATCCCTCCAGACCAGCCTATGACTCCTCCAGCTGCTCCTCGGGCTCCGGCTCCGCTACGGGTTCGGGTTCCGGCTCCGGCTCCGGTTCGGGTTCCGGCTCGGGGGCTGGTGCCTCTCCGCCACCACGGGACATCATCACGACCACAAGGATGAGGACGATGACGATGACCGCGATGACTATGTAGAGCCACGTGTAGTCAGTGTCCTCCTCCTCCGGCGGTTCGATAACCTGCTCATCGACCTCGAAGTCGGTCTCATCCTCAGCGAACAGGCCCTCGTCATCCGTGGCGTTGATGTCCACGTCGTAGGTATCGAGGGCTAGTTCGGTGTAGTTATAGGTGTAGGTGTTTCCTACGCCCGCAACCATCTGCATCCAGTCACCCTCGTTCAACCTTACCCTAACTGAGGCCACGCCGTGATCGTCGGTGACATCACACGAAATGGTCATGTCGGTGGCGACGGTCCTGGTGCCCGAGGTCGGAGCCAGGTTAAGGATCTCCGGTGGGTCGTTCTCCACAGGGGGTTCGAGGGTCTTGAAGGAGACCGTGTCGGTGTCGGAAAGGTCAACGGTGTTGTACCCTACGACCACGATGGTGTGGTCGCCTACAGTAAGGTCACTGTAGGTGTACGACCAGGTCTCGCCGTCGATGGTAGCAAGCATTAGATTGCCCTCATCGAGCTTGACCGTTACTTCCTTGATCCCCTGCACGTCGGTTATGGTCCCGGTGACCAGCACAGTGGTGGCTGAGCTCTCGGAACCATCCTCGGGGGCGGTCATCGCCACCTCTGGCGGGTAGAGGACTACCGGCGTGAAGGCAACGACTGCGTGGGCAGCACTTGCCGCACCGAAACCGATCTCCGCTACCGAAGAAGCCACAGCACCGACGGCGAATTCCTCGCCTTCGAGGATCTCGGGCAGGGTGTAAGTGACAACACCCTCGCCGTTTTCGTCAGTGACTATGCTCATCGCCGAAAGGGATCCACCCTGGAGGGTGAACTCGACGGTTAAGTCCTCTTGCGGGTTCCCGAACTCGTCTATCACCGTGATGGGGATCTCCGATTCCGCTCCCGTCTCACCCTCTTCTTGGATGATCGGGGATGCATCCACCGATATGTAGAGCTGGATGGGCACATTGAAGATCTCCACCGATGTGAAGACGCTCCATCCGTAATCGGGCGCCGCCTCCATGTACAGCGGTTGCTTGACCGGGTTCGAAAGGGGATTGCCACTCGAGTCCTCGGAGAGACCCGTAATGGTTGCTGAGGTCCTGCCGGTGACATCGGTGACCGATCCCGACTCGATATCGAAGAAGGGAACGCCGCCATAGACCTGTACCCAGGCATCGATGTCGATGTCGGATATCGGGTCACCGTTCTGGTCGTAGGCCCAAAGACCCACGCTGGTGACGTTACCAGGGGCGAAGGAGCGGACCACGCCGGTGCTGAAGTCGGCCGCCACCGAAGCGATGGTGTCCGTCTTCAGCATTACGAACTCGGTCTTCCACGCGGTCTCACCGTTGATCTGCCACCAGAAGTTGGCGTAGTCGGGGGTCGAGAAGAAGCCGGCCTTCCCGTTGGGGACAATGATCAGCTGCGGAACGTTGTCCGATAGCACCACAGTGTCCCTCTCTACCTGCACCTGCCAGTGGCCACCCTCGATCTGCACGGCGGTCATGTCCTCCAGTTCCTGGACGGGACCACCGTACCAATCGTCGTAGATGAACTCCCACGAGTCGTACAGGTTGTTGGGAATGTCCGCGATCTCCTGGTCGGTCATCTTGTCGGACAAGAAGTACCCACCAGCGGCCATGGCTCCACCATCGACATCCGTGAAGATGTTGATGCCGGAGTAGTCCAACAGGCTGCTCCACAGATAGTCTGGGGCGTCCACCATCGTGGTGGTGCTGCCATCGGAGGGCTGGCCGATGATGAACGAGACAGGAACGTCCGCGTCCATGTCCTTGATGTCCTTGACCCACACGTCCCAGGTCAGGCTACCGCCCGAGTCGGGTGCGAGCATCGGCTGCTCGGCGATGGTGAAGTAACCACCGTAGAGGTCCTTAGTTGTGGGGCCCTCGAAGAGCAGACTCGCGCCGGCGCCGACGGAAAATGATCTCGCCTCGTTGGTGAAGAACACCTGGGTCGCATTGGTATCGGCGGTCTCGTCCCAATTGACCATGAACGTTGCCTCGCCGGTCGCGCTGGTCACCATGGTCTCAGTAGCGGTTTCGATTCCATCCATATTTGAGTACGACGCGGTGATCTCCTCGCCAGACATGGATACACCCAGCTCGTTGAACACGAACACGGAGATGTTGGTGGTATCGTTCGTGGCGTTGCATGCCACTTTCGAGACATCCGTTATCTGGATGAACTGCCACGTGCTGGGATCCTCGTTGAAGAGGACCAGGAACTGGGTCACCGTATTGATGTTTGCCACGGTGTAATCACCAGCGATCGCTGCGGACAGGGACAGGCGGACCTCGATGTGCTTGTTCATCGGGAACGAGGCCGGTGCGGTGTATACTATCTTGCCGTATCCATCCGCGTCGGTCGTGACCGTGTCAGAGTCCACGCTTCCGTAGCCCATCAGTCCCACATCCAGCTCGATGTCGTGACCCTCGATCCCGGCACCGGCCGAGTCAAGTAGCCACATGTCCACATCGGTGCTGTCTCCGGGTCCGAGGAACAGGTCTGCGGGCTCCACGTACAGGAACGCTATTGGTGGCGTGCCTGCAACGACACTCACGATCCTGCTGAGCTCGGCCGCGGTACCTTCGGAGTCCACATCCACGTCGATCGTGACGTACGAGTGCTTTGTTCCCGTAGCCATGAAGGAGAAGACACCGTTATCATCCGTCACTCCCGTTTCTGGGTCGAAGGTGACGCCGCTCGGAGAGGTCACGTCGACCGTGGCTCCTGGCAACGGGAAACCATCACCGTCGAAGACAACGACCGTCGCTGGGCTCTCCATGCCCAAGGGCAGCTTCTCCTGGATGTTGAGGATCGCGTTCACGTCCCCGACCGTGGGTGTCTCCACCTCGGAGGACAATGCTCCCAGTGTATACACGTTGAGCAGTTCACCGAAGTACGGTATCCAGCCTTCCCACTTCACATTGATCGCGTAGTTGTTCACGCGATAGTAGAGCACGTTACATGGTATCGCGTCGGATATGATGCCCTGGGCCCACTTGGTGTAGAAGATCTGCTCGTCGCGATCGAAGGACTCCTTGGCCAGCTGACCCAGTTCGTGGACCTTGATCGCCATGTCCTGGGAGGCCTGATCGGCCCTAGTGCTGATGCCGTAGAGGTCCATGTACCAAGGGTTCTCGTACTCGTGGTCGACAGGCCACCAGGCGAAGTAGTTCTGGGAAGCCATCGGGCCGAGGATATCGAACACGTTGCCCACTGGATCGGAGGACAGAGACCAACCGATGATGAGCATGTCATAATCGAACGCGTTCATCTTGGCCACAAGGGTGTCGAAGTCCACGGGCTTGGCTACGATGTCCATACCCAGGGAGCGCAGGTTCTTGGCGATCAGCTCTCCCGCCTTGATACGAACGGGGTCGTAGTCCGCAGGGGGCGTCAGTAGTACCAGGGGCGGGACAGGATTCCCATTTGGCATCCTCAGCTGGGTGCCGATACCGGTGAAGTCACCGTTCGCGAGCTCCAGCTTCGCCGCTTCAACGTCGAAGGGATAGATCTTTACCGAGCTGTTGTACCAATCGGTCCAGAAAGGAGGCTCGGCCGAGTCACCAGCCTGACCGTATCCACCCATGTACCTCTCGACGATGGTCTCCTTGTCGATGGTGTGGGAGACGGCCTTTCTGAAGGCCAGGTAGTTCATCGGTTCCCTCTTCATGTTGAACGCCAGGTAGAAGTAACCGTTGTCCGAGATGGACTCGATGTCGGTGTTGGGGTTCTCGATGAGGTCAGGCACGTAACCCGGGGTCACCGTCCACGGGATGTGGTCCACCAGGCCGGACTTGAGGGCCAGGATGGCGGTGTCCAGGGAAGCATAGAGGGTGAAGTAGATCTCCGTCACCTGCTGTGGGAACATCCAGTCACCCGAGGGGGTCTTCTCATCCACTCCCCAGTAGTCATCGAATACAACTATGCGGCGGAACACGTCGGGTTCTCCAGAATGATAGTACATCGGGCCCGTGCCGATGGTGGCCTTGACGTCGGTGTTCCAGAGGATGTCGACGATGCCGTCGACGAGGTGGTCAGACCAGATGTGTTCGGGTATGATGGGTACGCCCAGGGTCATCAGGAAGAACTGGCCGTACGGCTTGCCCATGATCATCTTGATGGTCATGGAATCGACAATGGTGATGCCCTCGAAGCAACCGTCGTCGTTCGCGTCGATGGTTCCGTCGATCTCATCGGCAGAGCACGTCCCATCACCATCGGCGTCGAAGGCGTCAATGATGCTGGAGGCGTAGGTGGTGCCGTCCCTCAAAGAGCTGAAGGTGAAGTACACATCGTCGGCGTCCATTGGCTCGCCGTCGTGGAACGTCACGTCGGGACGGATATCGACGGTGACGGTGAGATTGGTCTCATCCGTATCATCGAATGTCCATCCAGTCGCCATCGCCGGGTAGATGATGCCACCGGGATCGAGGCCCGACAGGCCCTCCCAGCACCACTTACCGATGACGTAGTGCTTCCATACCGAATTCGAGTTCAGATCGAAATTGTTGAATCTCGGCATGTCCTGCTGCATGGCTATGCGCAAGACCTCTTCATCGCCCGCTGCCAGAGTAGTGCCGACAATAGGAGCGACCGTTCCGATTACCATCATTGCCACTAACGCAAAAGCTATTTTTCTTTTCAACCTCAATGTAGTACCCTCCCAGAGGCTGTGGACTGAATGATTATACCTTGTATAAATAAACTATTACTGAATGGGTCCCGATAGTTCATGAAAGTACTATCCAGGGGATGTAGGTTCGAGGGTGATCCAAGCATCATCCATCAATAAATCGTGAAAATGATTGAATACACTACCCAAAGGTCGCGCCAATAAATAATAATAATAATAGAAGGAGCGGGGGGCTACTGGCCCCCCATTCTCTGGCCGGTCAAACGGGCTCCTCTTCTCCGTCACCGTCCTCGGGATCTGGCCCATCGGCAAGTCCTGTACTGACACGTGATACCCATTCGAATAGGCCTGCGTTGAACAGCTGGGTGTTCACATCGTCGGCCGTCAGGCCGCTCTGGAGGCTCATCTCGAGCAGGGTCTCGTAGACCTCCCGGTTCTCGGGAAGCACACGAGCTGTGATCACCAGGTCCTCTTCCTCGCTCATGCTATCATCGCTCCCAGATGGGTGTACCCCTGTACACTACTTATGTACATTATTGCTTGGTCTCGGCATCCTCCCATTGAGCGGCTTCCGTGTCCTTGTCGTCACAATCGCCCCGGAGCCCCTTGCCGGCAGCACACGAGATGCTGCCGATGAGGTCGGTGATGCTCTGGCCCGTGAGGGAGTCCACCACCACGGGGAGCTCTGCGAGGATGTCCGCCGACCCGTTGACCAGACCGGCATGACCCTCTCCACCCATGATGATGATCTTCTCGGTGTTGAGCAGCGGGATGCTGATCTCGTGGGCGATCTCCGGCAGGGCGTCGATGATGAGTGAAGCTATCGCGGCCTCGCCGTACTTGGACCACGCCGCGGCCTTCTTCTCCATGGCCTCCGCCTCCGCGAGTCCCTTCGCCTTGATCGCGTCGGCCTCCGCGAGTCCCTTGGCCCTGATGGCCGCGGCCTCGCCCTCGCCCATCAGCCTGATGACGTCCGCCTCGGCGGTTCCTTCCTTGCGTATCTTGTCCGCCTGACCGTCCGCGACCAGTGAAAGGTTCTGCTTCTCACCTTCGGCCACCAGTATGCGCTTCTGTCGTTCGCCCTCGGCGAGGGTGACCTCCACCCTCTTATTACCGTCGGCCTCCGCGGCCACGGCGTCCGCGCGCTGCTGGGCGGGCACCACCTGTGATGCCTTCTGCTCCTGCTCCATCCGCATGACCTCGGCCGCCTGGACCTCGATGGACTTCTCCTTGTCACGAAGTTCGATGGTCCTCTGCTCGACGATCAGCTCCTGCTGCCGCACGGAATCTTGGATGTTGAAGGCGATCTCCTTGTTCGCACGCTCCTTCTCGACCTCGGCCTCCGCCAGCTGTCGGGTGATGTCGCGGTCCCTGTGGTAGAGGGCGACCTTTGCCTCGGCCTCGGCGTTCGCCTTCTCCGCCTCCTGGGCGGCGATGGCCTCCTGGATGATGGCCTCCCTGTTGGCGATCGCCTTACCGATACGCGCGTCCCTCTTGACCTCCTCGGTCCTCTTGATACCGAGGGCGTCGAGGTACCCGTGCTCGTCCTCTATCTCCTTGATGACGAACGAGCGGATGTCGATGCCCATGTTCTTGAGGTCCGAGGTGGCCATCGTCTGGATCTTGCCCGAGATGGTGTCCCGGTCGGAGTTGATGGCCTCGATGGTCATGGTGGCACACACGCCACGGACGTGACCCTCCAGGGTCTTCAATGCGATCTCGTTTATCTCCGCATTGCTCTTGTGGAGCAGGTGCTCCGCCGCGACCTTGAGGGAATCGGTCTCGGAGGAGATCTTCACCTGGGTGACCGACTTGATGTTGATCTTCGCGCCCGATCGTACGACGTCGGTCACGATATCGTCCACGTGGATGTCAAGGGTCCTGACGTCCAGTGGCAGGAACTCGTACGCCTCGATGATGGGCAGGATGAACTTACCTCCACCCTCCGTCACCTGGTAACCTATCCTCATGCCAGGTTTCATCTTCCTCCCATACGCTCCCATCGCCTTATCTGGCGGCACCTTCTTGTCTC
>JAUVRF010000119.1 GCA_030597775.1 Methanobacteriota archaeon
CTCCGTGAGGGACTGCACGAGGGGCAGGTCATCCACGACCTTGACCCCTTCCCGGTCAAGTTGCATGTAGTAGAGCCAGGTGGTGCCGTCCCTGCCGTCGAACCAGACCAGGTGCAGGTGGTCCCGGTTGTCCAGCCACAACGATACCTCGGCGGAGTCGCCGTCTGCGTCGGTCAGCTGGTTGGGCCCGAGCTCGATGGTGCCGTCGGGAGAGGCCTTCGCGTACCACAGCTCCTGGTCCTCCAGGGCCGTCCAGACGAAGTGGAGGTCGCCGCCGCTGTCCACGGCGACCGCGGGGTCCATGGACGCTGCCAGGTCCTCGCCCAGCTGCTGCCGCTCGCCCACGATGGCCCCGTTCTCGTCCAGCACCGCGAAGAACACGCTGTACCGACCGAACAGCCGCTCCCTCCAGGCCACCACCATCCCCCCCTCGGGGGATATGGCAACCGTCGGGTCGTCGCTTATCTCGGTGGACTCGCTAAGTCGCAGGTCGGCTCCCCAGATAAGCTCTTGACCGTCGTCCTCGGCGGACCCGGGAAGGGGCATCATCGAGACCATCATGAGCAACACCAGCAGTGTTGCCATTTGAACGGTCGTCCGACGGTCACGCCCTGGGCTCATCGGGTTTGGAACCGGCGGGGTGTCTATAAAGGCTTTGCCGATGAGGGTCCGCAAGTGTCCTCAGTGGTTGAAGTGCCGGATGCCGGTAAACACCAGGGCCATGCCGAACTCGTTCGCGGCGCCGATGACCTCCTCGTCGCGGATGGACCCTCCCGGTTCGATGACGGCGGCCACCTTGGCCTCCGCCGCGGCGTCGATGCCGTCACGGAAGGGGAAGAAGGCGTCCGATGCCATGCAGCTGCCCTCTATGGGCTTGCCCGCCTCCCGGGCCTTCATCACTCCGATCATGGCCGAGTCGACCCGGGACATCTGGCCAGCGCCGATGCCGATGGTCTCCACCGCGTTCGCGTAGCATATGCAGTTGGACTTGACATGCTTGCACACCTTCATGGCGAACTTGAGGCCGGCCAGCTGCTCCTCCGTGGGCTCCACATCCGACACGGTGCGGAGGTCGGGACCGAAGACCTTGAGGTTGCGTTCCTGGATGAGCATCCCGCCCACCACCTGCTTCATGGTGTAGAGCTGGTCATGCTCGCCCGTGGGTTCCTCGATCTCCAGCACCCGCAGGTTCTTCTTTCCCTTGAAGATCTCCAGAGCCTCCTCGGAGTAGCCCGGGGCGATGCTGATCTCGTTGAAGGTGGCGCATATCATCTCCGCCGTCTCGGCGTCGCAGGGCCGGTTCATCGAGATGACGCCGCCGAAGGCGGACTTGGGGTCCGTCGAGTGGGCCCGCTTGTAGGCCTGGCCCATGGTGTCGCCGATACCCACACCGCAGGGATTGTTGTGCTTCATGACGACGGCCGCCAGGTCATCGAACTCCATCACCAGCTTGAGGGCGGAGTCCGAGTCGAGGATGTTGTTGAATGATAGCTCCTTGCCCTGGTGCTGCTTCGCATTGGCCAGACAGGACTCTACCACGCCGAACTCGGTGTAGAAGGCCGCTTTCTGGTGGGGGTTCTCGCCGTACCTTAGCGACTGCTTCCTCTGGAGCCGGATGGTCATGAAGGGAGGGAAGCGCTCGTCGGTGCCATCGATGTTCAGCTCCAGGTAGTTGGCGATGGCGGCGTCGTAGGCCGCGGTCTGGATGAAGGCCTTCTTGGCCAGGTCCCTGCGGGTCTCTTGGGATATGGCGCCGTCGTTGCGCCGCAGCTCGTCGATGAAGGCGGGGTAGTCCGCCGGGTCGCACAGCACGCTGGTCGAGCCATGGTTCTTGGCCGCGGCCCGGACGAAGGTGGGGCCACCGATGTCGATCTGCTCGACGCACTGGTCGAAGGGCGACCCCTTTGCAACGGTCGATCCGAAGGGGTACAGGTTGATGGCCACCAGGCCGATGTCCCCCAGGCCCAGTTCGTTCATCTGGGCAACGTGGGAGTCCAGGTCCCTGCGGGCCAGTATGCCCGCTGCGATCTTGGGATGCAGCGTCTTCACGCGGCCGTCCAGCACCTCGGGGAACCCGGTGTACTCGGACACCTCGGTCACCTCGATGCCTGCCTCGCCCAGGGCCCGGGCCGTGCCACCCGTGGAGAGGATCTCCACGTCGTACTCCTTGAGGGCGCGACCGAGGTCGACGATCCCCGTCTTGTCAGATACGCTGATCAGGGCTTTCCCGATATCCAAAAGGTCTGTTCCCATCCGATTCACCACCTGGTCTAGAAAACCACCTTGTGCAGCTCGCCCTGCTTGCGGGCGACGTTGATGTCCCTCGAGATGCGGCGACCCGTGGACATGGGTTCGCCGAACATGAACTCGGTGTACTGTGATCCCAATGGATAGAGGTTGGAGCCCGCGACGATGCGGGCGGAGATCTCGAAGACGAAGAACTCCAGGTCGTCGGTGAGCACCGTCTCGATGCAGAAGGCTCCCACGATGCCAGGATAGAACAGGTCCAGGGAGACGTTCACGATGTTCCGGCTCATCTCGAAGACCCGGGGAAGCATGGACTCGCGCAGCACCATGGGCAGGTTGCCCGTGACCACGAAGGTGCGCTCGATGTCCGCCTTCGCCAGCTCGGGCCTTGAGAAGCCGAACCGGTACAGCTCGTCTATGTTGGACTCCACGCGCCTGTCGATGCCCAGCAGCTCCACCCTGCCCTCGCCGGCCTTGTAGCCGTCCTGGTGGATGGGTGAGTAGAACATCTGGAAGTAGTACCGAGTGCCGATTATGAACTCCTGGACGGTAAAGTCATCGTCCTCGCGGTCCGGGGTCTGCTCGACCACATGACGGAACTCCTCCTCGCTGGCCACGATGCGGAAGCCCTTGCCGCCCTTGGCACCGGGGAGCTTGACGAAGCAGGGCTCGCGGATGTCCGAGGGCGACCGGAACAGCCTTGGCATCTTGATGTCAGCCTTCTCGAGCCACTCCCGCTCCTTGGTCCGGTCGGACTCCCAGTCCAGGACCTTGGGGTTGCCGCACATGGGCACTTTCAGGCGGGTCGCAACCGCCTCGGCGCCCACGTACTCCACCATGGAACCGTGGGGGACCAGGATGACGTTGCGGTCGATGAGCTCCTGCTGAAAGGAGGGTTCGAGGATCTGCTTGAAATCGTCGACCTCCATGAACTCATCGGGACGTCCCAACGGGAAGGAGGAGTACATCTCCCTCCGGTCCGCATTGGTGATGCCGATGGTCTTGAATCCCTCCTGCCGAGCACCATGGAAGATCTGCAGCGCTGAATGCGAGCATATCGTGGCAACAGTGAGGTCCTCCAGGTCATAGCCTGCGAGGTTCGGATTCGGGCTTTGTTCCGGCACCACATGGGGGGAACGGCGACACCATATTTCAGGGTTTCTCATCGTTGATGGGGTATGGGCTTTTATGGGTCTTAGTAATATTTATTACCTAGTAAGTCCAACTACGGGTGTCATGCCCTACGAGGGGGTCGTCGAGGGAATCTACCTGGTCGGTGGAGCCGGACTCTCAGGTCCCGGTGATTGCTGTGTGTACCTAGTTGATGCTGGCGATGGGGGCTCGGTCCTGATCGATGCGGGCCTCAGCACGGCTCCAGGACCCCTGTTCCAGAACATCGAGGAGACCGGCCACCGGGTGGAGGACATCGTCGCCCTCGTCCTCACACACAGTCACATCGACCACATCGGCGGGGCATCGGCGATACTGGAGAGGGCGGACTGCGAGGTGGTGGCCCACGAGGCGGACGCCGACGCCATCTCCGATGGCATGGCGACCCGGACCGCTGCCGATGCCTACGGCGTGCCCTCCCCTCATATCGAGGTGACCCGGACCATCAGGGACGACGGGGGGACCCTGAACTACGGTTCTGCCCACATAATGGCCATCCACACACCGGGCCACACCCCGGGGAACATCACCCTCCAGATGGAGGTGGATGGCAAGGTGCTCCTCTTCGCCAACGACGTGCACGGCCCGTTCAGCCGGGCATGGGGCTCGGACCTGGACGCATGGAGACGATCGATGAACCGCCTCATCGCCATCGCCCCCGACATCCTGCTCGAGGGCCATTACGGCGTGATACAGCCCAAGGGCCCCGCCATCGAGTTCATCCGGGATATGCTGGAGCAGGACATGCGGATGATGTGAGAGGTCGGGCCGATAGCTAATTAAGACCCTCCGGTCAATGCCAACGCCGATGGTCGAGGTGGACAGCGAGTTCTTCTACGCCGCCCTGATAGGCGCACTGCTGGGCGGTTTCGCATCCTTCATCGGGGCCTATCTGGCCCTGAGACATCGGGCCCACTCGGCCGAGCGGGCGCGCATGGCCACCGAGATCATGTACCACCTCATGACGGCCGTGGTACTCCTGGAGGAGTCCCTGGTGGCGGTCGAGGAGGTGCTCCTGGCCAGGGAGAAGGGGAAGTCCAAGAAGGAGCTGCGGGACCTGGCGGAGAAGCTCCGGAAGGACCTGCAGAACGCATTCGCCGGCTTCGACCCCATGAGGCCCCACATCGATTACAGGGTGGGCAAGCTGATGCGCCTGCCCAGGGGAACGATGGTCGACCTGGACAATCTGGAGCGGCGCCTCATGGAGGCGTTCGTGAGGTGGGAGGGCGGAAGACTGCTGCAGATCGCCGCCTCCGGGAAGGACGACAAGGCCGTGGAGGAGTACGACCAGCTGGTCTCTCGATCCTCCTCCGATGTCAAGGTGTTCGCCCAGGTCCTCAAGAGGGTGTAAGGGTCTCCACTTTCACCGACCCGGCCTAAACATGATTAACGGTCGGGAGCCCTTTACCCTCACGACCGCACTCGACCCCTCATAGAGAAAGAAAGAGCTGATGACCATTGACCATCAGGTTCGCTCACCTGGCCGATCCGCACCTGGGCGCATTTCGGGACCCCGTACTCCGCCGCCTCAACCTAGAGGCCTTCGTCAAGGCCCTGCGCGTGGCAGAGGACGCGGGCGTCGACTTCGTGGTCATCGCCGGTGACCTGTTCGACAGCCCACTGCCGGACATGAACGTCGTCCACGACGCCAGTGACGCCCTCTGGCACCTCCGCACATCTGGCGCCCGGGTCTACGTCTTCCACGGTTCCCACGACCGCTCCCCCACGGAGAGCGGGATAATGGACGTACTCGCAGCGACCCGCCTCTTCGAGCTCGTCGACGCCACGGGACCGGGAGATGACGGCGTCACACCGGTCCCCGTCCGCGACGGACCCACGGGCGCCATCATCGCCGCCGTGGGAGGCAAGCGCGGAGGCCTGGAGCGCGAGGCCCTTGGAAACCTCGATACCGCTGGCCTCATGGAGGCCATCGTGGACGCCCCGTTGGCGATCTTCGGTTACCATGGCTCCGTCGAGGGCATGCTCCCGGAGGAGCTGTCGATGGTGGAGACCGTCCCCGCAGGGAAGCTCCCCCGGGGCTTCCACTACCTGGCCCTCGGCCATGTCCACCATCACGCGGAGATGACCCTGGAGGGAGGTGGCCTTGCGGCCTACCCCGGACCCACCTTCGGAGCCACCTTCACCGACCTGGCCGACCAGCGGCCCAAGGGCCTGCTCATCGTCGAGGCGTCGGAGGATGGCGAGTGCGTCACCGAGTTCGTCCCCATCGAGGCCGCGCCCGTGGCCCTGGTGGACCTGGACGCGGGAGGGCGGAGCGGGGTCGCGGCCCGCGACGAGCTCATGGAGATGGTGGAGGCGGAGGGCTGGGAGGCCAAGGTCGTCCTGTTGCGGGCCCACGGCACCCTTGCCGAGGGAAGGCCGGCCGAGATAGGCATCCCGGCGGCACGGGACGCCATCCTCGACAGGGGCGCCCTCGCCGTGTACGTCAGTCGTGCAGGGCTGCGGGGTGCGGAGGACCGAAGGAGCGGGGACCGGGGCGATGGCAAGGGAGCCGAGGACCCCGTCGCGGTCTCCAAGAGGGTCCTCTCGCGGGCGATCGAGGGTTTCGAGACATCGCAAGGGTGGCTCACGGGGGAGGAGGGGAAGGCCCTCGCCGATGACCTGCTGAGGGTGCTCAAGCAGGAAAGGGGCACTCGGAAGGTGGACGACCACAAGGAGACGGTCCTCCGCAACGCGTTGGCGGTCCTCGACCCGACCCGGCACGGAGGGGGTGGGGGCCGGTGAGGCTTGTCCGGCTCCGCATGCGCAACATCAGGAGCTACCGGGAGGCGGAGGTGGAGTTCGGCGACGGCATCACGCTC
>JAUVRF010000455.1 GCA_030597775.1 Methanobacteriota archaeon
GTGGACCCTTCCCTCGACCTTCCTAGGAGCGGCACCTGCCAGTCGAGCCTCAGAACGTGGATGTCCACGGAATCCGCCAGCGACTGGAGGTCTGGGGGGACCACCTTGCATATCAGGACCGGTTCGGATTGGGTCGTCCCCGACCCCTCCCCCCTTCGACGGGATTCCCTCGCGAGGAGGGCCAATGCCAGGTCCTGGACGTTGAGCCGATGCTTGACCTGCACCAGGTACTGGACGGGCTCCGACCGGACCGTGTAATCGGGGAGGAGTATACCCTCAAGCCCACGGACGCTACCGTTTGCGACCATCTCCGCTCCCTTCGGGAGGTCGAAGTGGGCTTGCAGGATCTCGAACACTGCACCCGCCAGGAGTGCCGTGCCGTCTGTCGTCATGGGTATCGGTATTTACTTGACACTATATATAGGTATCAGTGATATGTATCATTAATCAACGACACTATATATAGATATCACTGATATACCTTGCCCATCCTCCACAAGGCGATGGCCGTTCGAAGCGGACCGGGGTGCCACATCGGCCCCGACTGCAGCGTGGGCACGGGGGCCGAGCTGGGGCCGGGGGCATTATTGTACATGTGATTATCCTTTCTCATGTACTCGTTTATCTGAAGTAGGATCAACGGCCACCTTGATTATAAAGGAAGTATTTCCAGGAAATCTTTATATAGTTTTCCTTATATTACTTCCTATTACCATGAACGCAAGAACAAGTGTGCTGTCGTTGGTCTCTCTGAGGACAACTACGATCAGGGACATCGTCGACAGGCTCCCATATGCCCGGACCACTCTCTATGAGGCCGTCGAGGCCCTCGTCGCCGAAGGCTCATTGGTAAGGACCCGCATCGATGGCAGGGCGGCGGTATCGTTCCCCTCAGGATACAGGTCCCAGAAGCTCCAGCAACTCTACGTGAAGGCCCTCAGCCATGGTATCGACCCCGGTTTCCTGAGCCGGGAGAGCACAGTCTCCGTCTGGAGGGCACTCAACTCCTCCCATACCGTTCCAGAGCTCGAGAACGAGACCGGTCTCTCCTCGAACTGGGGACGGCAGATCCTTGGTAAGATGGAGGACTGGGGTCTGGTGAACTACCTCAAGAGGAGACCGATCGTGGCCGTATTGGATGAGACCCACCCGGTCAACCAGGCCCTTCGTGAGCTATTCGAGGGACCTGAACCCGGCGAGGCGCTCCTGCTTCCCGGATCGTTCCCGTTCACCGAGGAGCTCAGGACGCCTCGAGAGGTGGAGAGGCTCCTCCTGGATTGGATGGGCGGGGGACTGCTCATCAGGAACACGGATTTCCAGATCATGGGAAAGGGAGGGATACTAACGGTCCTGGACAGTGTGCCGAGGAGGCCGACCCTCGAGGAGCTCTTCCTCAGGTTGCTGTCCAAGCCGGAGGGTGTGGAGGACTTGTGTCTCAGGATCGTCTCCTCTGGTCGCCTGGACCACGATGAACTCCTCCAATTGGCAGTAGATAGAGTGATGGTCAACGTCGTGGGATGCTACCTGGAGATCATCAGGGACCTGGGTGTGAAAGTGGAGGAACACGTCATCGAGGCCTACCGGGAACGATGTGACGATCGGGTCATCACATTCCTCGAGGAGGAGAGGGACTACGGGAAGAACGGTTGGGAGTTGCCCTACGAGGAACGGTGGGGGGTCGACCTCTACCTGGACCTGGGAGCCATTAGGCACGGGGTGAGCTCAGCATGAACATCCGACAGCTGCCCACCGTATTCAAGGAGGACATCGAGGATGCCAGCCTTTCCCTCCTCTCCGAGGTCAATGACCGACTGATCCTGATCGGTGGATGGGCCGTGAGGGCGCACCTCGGCGAGAGTCACGGAAGGTTCACCCTCGATGTCGACGGGATCTCTAACGAGCGCGACCTCGCCTCCATCCGTCAGCGGTTGATGGCCCTCGGGCTCAAGGAGGAACGGACCGATTGGGGCGTCAAGTTCTGGTCAAAATACTCTCCCAGGGAACCCGTGCCCGACCAGGTCAAGAGTACATTGGAGGCGGTCGAGCTGAGGGTGGAGATCTCGGGCCCCAGGACGAAGGATATCGATACCCACCACTATTTCGAGTTCAGCCTGACGAATTTCGACCAGAAGGAGATCGCCTATCACCGAGAGGACGCGGCATTGAAGGTCAGGGTTCCACCCATCGAGACCATGGCAGCGGTCAAGCTGGGACTTCCGGTCGACTTCAAGAACAATCACGACGTCGTTGGACTTCTACAGGTCTGCGATGTCGATACGGTGGTCAATGTGATCCTACGGACCGACGACTGGCGTGAGATGGTGCTGAGACGATTGCCAAAGCTGATGGGCAGGATCCAGCAGCGGGGTAGACTGGAGAACGCCCTCGCCATCGAGAGCGGGATCGATGTA
>JAUVRF010000039.1 GCA_030597775.1 Methanobacteriota archaeon
AAGCGACCCCCGAAGCATGTTGCACCTGACATCGATATATATGTGACTCCGATTATATGAATTTATCGTAAATAATGGATTCGGTATTATCTCGGTTGCAATCGTTTAATCCCCATCCCTACATAGGATAGTTAGGTATAGCTCAATTTAATAGGATGTTCGTAAGGGGTATTTAAATCATTTATTAGGCTTTATATGGTCGAGTGGCCATCTGTTGGCCAGGCCTGATTGTACTTCTTTCTCATTTCGTGACCATCTCTCTGGGTCCCCTAGGCCCTGTACGGCGATGGGACCACATGGGCCGGGGGGACGGCGTAGGCCCACCGGATCGTGACCCGGAGCCATTCGACGTGCACCCCCCATTGAGTGGTCAGGATGTTGATCTCGTCGGTGACCCCCTCGTCAAGGGCCTGGGGCCTGGGTCGGAGGTCGACCGCGTCGTTGTTCTCCAGCTCTGTCCGCAGCACACGGAGGGCGATGTCCTTAGTTGCGTCCCTCCAGTCCTCGCCCGCCTCGGACACGGCCAGCTCGTTGATCAGACGGGCGCTCATCTGGAAGTGGGCCGAGACCCGCCATCCGTCCCGGGTGATCGCATCATGGACCTCCCCGTCCATGCGGACAGGGCCCTTGGGCATCAACTTGACCTTGTGGCCGAAGGGGAACACCAGGTGGACCCCCTTGGCGATGACCCTGCGCCGACCCGACCGGTCCGACACTATGCCGACCTTCCCCTCCGGGACGACCCTGATGGAAGCGAGCACCGAGGCTGCACCGTATATCACGAGTGCGACCAATGCAACCCACATGAGGGCCTCTGCCACCTTCGATGACCCCGGGGATGATAGGAATGAGGGCACGTATAAACCTTGGGTGATGGTTGGCCTCGGAGACGTATCCCAAGTGGGAGAAGCTTATTATGCACCTCGGGGCCTTCATATCGCCATGGAGCTCAGGGTCGATGGCTGGTCGGTGGGTGCACGATTCTCGGTGAGCCACTTCATTCCCTTCCACAACAAGTGCGGGAGGCTGCATGGCCATACCTACGCCGTTGGCTGCGCCTTCAAGTGCGACGTGTCCGCCGAGGATGACATGGTCATCGACTTGATCTCCGTCAAGGAGGTCCTGCGGGAACTCTGCGATGAACTGGACCACCACGTCCTGGTCCCGACGGAGAACGCCAACTCCACGGTCGATGTGGATGGGGACGAGGTAAGGGTGGAGACCCACGGCAAGCGATACGTGTTCCCCCGGGAGGACGTCAAGCTGCTGCCCATCAGCGCCACCACCGCCGAGCGCCTCGCGGACTGGTTCATCGATCGGATGTTGGACCGCATCGAACTTCCAGCGGGTATCACCAGGGTGGAACTTGGGATCGAGGAGGGACAAGGCCAGGGCGCATGGACCTTCAGGGACTTCTCCTGAGGATCTTGAACCATCAGACGGATATCAGCTTCGATCGAGGCGCGGGGGTGAGGATCTCGGGTTTTCCCTTTCGGACCACGACGTTGTCCTCTATGCGAACCCCACCATAGCCCGGCAGGTAGACACCCGGTTCGACGGTGAAGATCATCCCGTCCTTGAGGGGTTGGTCGATGAGCGAGTGGATGACCCCCCCATCGTGCACGGACAGACCGATGCTGTGTCCAGTGGAATGTATGAACCTCCCTTTGAACTCGGTAGCGTTGATGTGATCCTCCACAGCCTTGTGGACGTCCTTGCCGTTGCTGCCCTCGACCATCATGTCGATGCCGATCCGCTGGGCCTCGAGCACCACATCGTACATCCTCTTCATCTTGGGCTCTGGCTTGCCGCAGACGAAGGTCCTGGTCATGTCGCTGACGTATCTGCCGACCCGGGCTCCGTAATCGAACAGGGCGAACTGGCCTTGCTTGAGCTTCTTGTTACCCGCGGTGTAGTGGGGCTCAGCGCTGTTCTTACCGAAGCTGGAGATGGTTGTGAAGGACGGTTCAAGTGCACCGTAAAGCTGCATCCTGTGGTTTATCTCGGCGGCCACATCGGTCTCCCTCATGCCCTGGTCCAGGAACTCGGGGATCTTCCTTGCCACCTTGGACACGATCCTGCAGGCCTTCCGTATCTGCTCGATCTCGGTCTCGTCCTTCACCAACCGGGCCTGCATCACGGCCTTGCTCACGTCGACCAGCTTGGTCTTGGGCAGCGCCTTTTGCAGGTCCATGACGGCCGCGTAGCTCACCTCGGGGGAGTTGATCCCTATCCGCTCGCACCCCTTGAGCATGATCTGGAGATGCTCGCCTATCTCGGCCCGTCTCGGTACGACCGTCAGATCCAGACCGTATCCCTTGGCCGAGGTCTCCTCAAGGGGCGGCACGATGACCTCCATGTCACCGCCGGGGAACATGAGCACGGTCGAGGACTCGAAGAGACCGGACCGGATGCCCGTCACATAGAAGAAGGTCTTGTCAATGATCGGTTCAGTGCTGTTCCGGATGTAGATGGCATCCACATCCTCGTCCAGGTTCTCGAAGATACGCTCGACGCGATGTCTCAAGTCCACACCTCCCGTCTTCCCGTGAGCGAACCACGGGTAGGGCCAGTGGATGCCTTTCCGGTGATAAGAAGGTTGTCCCAACTGTTGATATCCCATCAGGCAGCCTTGAGCTCCACGACGAAGGCCGCTCCTTGTGAATGGTCGCCTGGCACCCGGTCCTCGACCCAGGTCCGGCCTCCGCACCGCTCGACGGCCTTTACCACGATCGAAAGGCCAAGGCCGGTCCCGT
This sequence comes from Methanobacteriota archaeon, assembly GCA_030597775.1. Classification (GTDB taxonomy): domain Archaea; phylum Thermoplasmatota; class DTKX01; order DTKX01. Next base: position 2,757 of record JAUVRF010000039.1, read on the forward strand.
ACTCATTGAGGGCCCGCCTCTCGAAGCGACCGAAGATCGTCTGCTTGTCCCTGTCGGCCACGCCGGGTCCCCGATCTGCGAACCGTATCCTCCAACGGTCCGAGCCCTCCACCTCGGCCTTGAAGACCTGGATGTCGACGATCTTCACCTTGTGAGTATCGTACTTGATGGCGTTGTCCAGTAGGTTGATGAACACGTCGTCTATGAAGGCCTCTCCCATGGCCATCGGCCCTTCCTCCTCAAGGTCGAACCGGATGTCCAACGTATCGTGGGAATGGGCCCGTTCCACCGCCCATACGGCCTTCACCAGGGTCTTGTTGAGGTCAACCTCCATGAGCTCGATCTGCTGGCTACCAAGATGTGACAGTCGACGAACGTTCCGTAGCAGGTCGGAGGCCCGGGCCATCTGGTCGTGGGCGTATGGAAGGAACTGGTTCACGTCATCCAGGTCGGTGGCGAGATTGCACAGTTCCAGGTATCCTCCCAGACCCTGGACCGCGTTGTTGAGGTCGTGGGACATTATGTCACAATAGAACTCCGCCTCGTTCTTCGCGTCCACGAGCGCCTCCTCGAAGCGCTTCCTGTCGGTGATATCATGTATGACGCCCTGATAGGCCAGCGTCTTGCCGGAATCGTCCATACGACGGGTGGCCGACACCAGCACGAACAGCTCGCGTCCCGAGGGAAGCAGGAACGTCGCCTCGAAACCCGCGACCGCCCCCTCCCGGTCAAGGCGTCCGATGAAGTCGAGCCGCTCATCCTCGTTGACGAAGAGCTCCTCCAGGCTGTAACCGTAGGTCCCGTCCTCGATCTTGGGCAGACCCAGCACCGTCTCCCCCGCGGGATTGAGCTCCATGATGCGACCGTCGTCCCTGGCGATGTAGACCGGATCGAGGCTGTGAGTGTAGAGGTTCGAGAACCTGCGCTCTGCCGATCGGAGCTGCGACTGGTGCTTGATCATGTCGCGGACCATCTGCTTGAAAGCGGTCTCCAGCTCCTGGAACTCGTCCGTTGGTCCAAGCTCAAGGGGCGTGTCCCATTTACCGTTGCCCACATCCTTGGACCAGCTAACCAGGGAACCGAGGTCCCTGACCAGACCCTTGGAGAGCACGATGGAGATGACGATGAGGGCTCCAGCCACTATCAGACCCGCCGCCGCCGCTGTGAGGCGGACCACCTGCAGGCCCTGCTCTCCATCGGATTGGTCCATCTCCACGACCAGGGCCAGGTTCCACTTGTCCAGGAACTCGTAGGCCTCCATCTCCGGCTCGGAGTTCGACACTATGTGGAAACCCGAGCTGCCCAGAAGGGCCTTCGAGGCTCCCTTGGACAGGGATATGCTACCCGGTACCTCCCCGTCCGGGGTGATCGTCATGATCTTCCCATCGGGTCCCACTATGTAGGCCCCTCCGCTGTCGCCGAGGTCCTTGTGGATAACCAGAACGCTCTGGAGCTCGCTGCCGTAGATCAGGCTTGCCAGGATCGCAACGGGTACACCAAGGTCGTTGAGGACGGGCTCGGTCACCAGGAGCGCGGGAGTAGCGCCCCAAGGGAGATTGGGGAGGTGAATGACGCTAGGGCCCTGGCGCGCCAACGTCAGCTTGCTCTCGTTGAGCAGTATATAGCCCTCGACCTGGGACTGGCCGTTGGAGATCACTATGGCCCCGAAGTCCGCGTCCATCACCATGTAGACCGCACCTTCCTGGTCACCCATCGTGAACGCATCGAGGGTCCCAAGGATCCGCTCGGCCTCTGTCTGGGCGTTCGTGCCGCCGTAGAAGTCCCTCACGACGGCGGAAGCGTCATCGACGATGTCCGGGTCCGAGGCCACGGTCCCAAGGATCTCCTGTCGGACCTCTAGGTGATCGTCCAGATGCTCCTCGAGGTCGGTCGCTATCCCGACCATCATGACCTTGTTGGCCTCGTTTATCTCGTCGTGGGCCGAGGAGACGATGGCCTGGTTCATGAAGGCGATGGCAGGTAGACTGATGAGAAGGATGACGATAAGGGTCAGATGCCAGTACTTCATCCTCTTCGGTCACCTCCAGATCGATTCTAGACCTTCGGTCCAGCACTTCGGTCAAGTCCTCCTAGCCCTTCCAATTGGAGAGCAGGCTGACTGCCCTTCGGAATTTATCAGCTACCAGATATGAACATTGGCACCCGAATCCCAAGGCTAAGAAAGCTCGTGGACCAAGCCAGGCCGGGAGAGAAGCATTTAAAAGGGACCCGCCCATTCCCCACCGATGGACGGTCCAGACATCTCCGTGGACCTTTGCGGGGTCCTCATGGAGAACCCGGTGATTCTGGCCTCGGGGGTACTTGGCGAGACGGGGCCGTCCCTTCTTGAGGCCCTGGAGGGGGGCGCTGGAGCCGTCGTCACCAAGTCCATAGGACCCTCGCCCAGGGAGGGGCATCCCAATCCCACGGTCGTGACCCTTGGGGATTCCCTCCTCAATGCGATGGGCCTCCCGAATCCTGGAATGGAGGCCTACGCCGAGGAACTGGAATGGTTGGGACGGGGGTCCGAGGCGCCCGTCTTCGCTTCGGTCTTCGGTGCCTCGCCAGATGAGTACGCCGAGGTGGCTGCCCGTCTGGCACCCCTTGTCGATGGCATCGAGCTCAACCTGTCCTGTCCCCACGCCAAGGGCCTGGGAGCTGAGATGGGGGGGGATCCTGCCATGCTCGAGCAGGTGGTCCGTGCGGTCGTTGATACCACGAACCTGCCCGTGCTTGCCAAGCTTACCCCGAACACCGGTGACATCGGGGCCCTTGCATCCGCTGCGGAGAGGGGAGGCGCGTCGGGTCTGGTGGCCGTGAACACCCTCCAGGGGATGGTGGTGGATGTGGAGATGGCAGCACCCGCCTTGGCCAACTCCTATGGAGGACTCTCCGGCGATGCCCTCAGACCCGTGGGAGTGAGGTGCGTCCATGAGATCGCTGGCATGACGAGCCTGCCGGTCGTCGGTGTGGGAGGGATCTCGAACCATATCCATGCACTGGAGTACATCATGGCCGGCGCGACGGCTGTCCAGGTCGGCACCGCCATCAGGACCGATGGACCCCAGCTCCTCGGTCGAATAGCCACCGACCTTCGCGACTGGTTGGTTGACCACGACCACTCATCCCTGGCGGATGTCCGGGGCATACTGGTCGGAGGTGGGCACCGGTGAGGTCGCGACCGGTCTCCATTACCGAGATGAGGAGCGAGACACCCACCCAGTGCACCATCGTGCTTGACTGGGAACCGGAAGCCCAGCCAGGCCAGTTCGTGATGGTATGGCTACCCGGGGTCGACGAGGTGCCCATGGGCTTTTCCAGCATCGGACCCTCGGCCGCCATCACCATCCAGAGGATGGGAGATGCCACCGAGGCCCTCTGCGCTCTGGACCCTGGCGACAGGGTCGGGGTCCGTGGACCCCTGGGCAAGGGCTTCGAGCTCCTCGAGGGCAAGCGTTGTCTCCTCGTGGGGGGCGGGAACGGGGTCGCACCCCTCGTCCCCCTGGCCGAGGCCCTCGTCGCCAAGGGTTGCCGTGTCTACTCGGCCGTGGGGGCAAGGACGCGGGAGGAACTGCTCTTCATCGACCGGCTCGCGGGGATCGCCGGTCTTGCACCCGAGGTGGCTACGGATGACGGTTCCCAGGGGCACCACGGGTTCGTCTCCAACTTGGCACTGCGTCTGATGGATGAGTTCCGACCCGATGTCGTCTACACCTGCGGACCAGAGCTGATGATGAGGAAGGTCGCCGATGCGTGTTGGGAGAGGAGCATCCCTTGCCAGGCCTCCTTGGAACGGTACATGAAGTGCGGCATCGGCCTGTGCGACGCATGCGCATGCGGGAGGTACCTGGTATGTCGTGATGGCCCGGTACTGTCGGGCGAGCATCTCCGTGGGGTCCCTGACTTCGGTTCCTTCAAGAGAGGCCCCTCCGGTGTAAAGGTCCCCTTCGCGGCCCCGGGCGGAGGCGGGTCCATCGGCATCAGGCTCAGGTCAGAGGACTGACACAACCCTTTTGAACGGTCGTCACCATCACGCTGGTATCATGGCCCTTCTCGTGGAGCTCTCAGGCGAGCAATTGGAACTGGCCAGCCAAGAGGCCTGGGCCGCCGCGTCGACCCTCTCGGGCGGCGAGGTGGAGGTCCTTTTCGTCGATCACCCCGCCCTTGTCCTAGATGCCCCGGAGGTGCAAGGTCGTGACCTGGCCCTCCGACTGGGTCTGGCACACCACGTCTCCGACCAGGCCATCACGGGCCCTCTGGAGGTCGCCGCCGAGCTGGCTGGGTCGATCGATATCGGAGATGCCGGGTCATTCAGGGTGAGGGTGCGCAAGACCACATCCTCCATCGAAGGGAACGATACCAAGCTCCTGGAGGCGAAGGCCGGCACTATCATCCAAGAGCGCACTGGCGTTCGGGTCGACCTCGAGGGGCCGGATGTGGAGGTTCGGGTGATGTTGGCCCAGCGAGCCCACTCCGGTCTCTTGGGTGGTAGCGTGGACAGGAAGGCGTTCGAGGCGAGGGCGGTGCGCCACAGGCCGTTCTCCCAGCCCGTTTCCATCCATCCCAAGTTCGCAAGGGCCATGGTCAACCTGGCGCGTGTTCCCCTCGGCGGCGTGATCCTGGACCCCTTCTGTGGCACCGGAGGTATGCTGATGGAGGCCGCCATGCTGGGTTACCTTCCTTGGGGCACCGACTACGATCCTCGGATGGTCGAGGGCTCACTGGAGAACCTCTCCAGCATGGGACTCGAGGCCCGGCTCGACGTTGCCGATGTCGCCGATGCGATCGATGCCAGGGACCTTCGACCGGACGCCATCGTGACGGACCCGCCCTACGGAAGGTCCACATCCGTCCACGGTCGCGATCCGGAGGGCGTGCTCGAGAAGATGTACTCGATGGCTGCCGATGCACTTCCTAAGGGGGGACGTCTTGTGGTGTGCCTGCCATCCACGAAGATGCTCCCCTCTGAGAGGGGGCCCTTCAAGTTGGAGTCGATAGATTCTATCAGAGTGCATCGAAGCCTCACAAGACACATCTGCGTCCTGATCAACTGATTTTTCGTAAGGGGACCCATAGGACCTTACACGTTCGCAATATGGGTCTATGCCCATAAATATGGGTTATTATCAGGATTCGTGATTATTCCTCCTAAGAAGGGTGTATGGGGGGTTTATATCCTCATCCGACCGAATATTGGACAGGTACTCTTATGGTGAACGATACCGCCCATGGATATCACGAGGGATGCGGTCGGCTCGAGTGGGACCGCCCACCAGAGAGCGCCTACAGCCAGGTGGAGCACACTATCATCGTGCATTACCTGGACAAGTACCTTCCACCCAAGGGGTTGGTTCTCGATGCAGGCGGCGGTAACGGTCGATACACGATCGAGCTGGCCGAGAGAGGTTACCAGGTCGTTCTCCTCGACAGATCGGCAGCCCAGCTGGCGATCGCCAAGGAGGAGGTGGCCAGGCTCCCCAAGGTAGTTCGCGACAACATCCTGGACATAGTGCAGGGCAGCATCGAGGACCTTTCAGAGTTCGAATCTGGACACTTCGACGCCGTCGTGTGCATTCGGGGAGCCCTGAGCCGTCTAATCGAACGTGATGCCAGGGAAAAGGCCGCGGAGGAGCTGGCCAGGGTCGCCAGGCCGGTCGGCCCCGTCTTCGCCACTGTGCTCTCCTTCTACGGCGCCCTCCGGAAGGTCCTGTCCGAGTATCCCGAGGACATGCACTTGCTCCCCGAGTTCTTCGAATCCCGGCAGAAGCCCACCAGCACCGCCTACCGCGATTGCTTCTTCTTCACCCCCGAGGAGATGGTCGACCTCCTTGCGAGGAAGGGAATAGAGGTGGTGGAGTATGTGGGCGTCCAGGGTCTCTCCGCCCATCTCAAGGACGTCACCGACGAGTGCTCCAGGACCCCGGAGCGATGGGCGGTCTGGAAGGAAGTGCTCCTCAAGACCTGCAACCATCCCTCGGTTGTCGGCGTGAGCGACCACATCCTCGTCATCGGCTTCGCTTGAGGCTGGTCGGAAGAGTTGATATACCAATCTGTCCATCCCAATATGGAGGCTGAGATCTTGTCCATCAGGGAGCACATAGCACAAATGGACGACGTGAGGTACGTTGAAGAACCCGTCGACCCGGACCTCGGGATCACCCCTTACCTCAGGAAGGACCAGGCCCGTCCCGTCATCTTCGACAACGTGGCCGGTTCTCGTCTTGCAGCCAACCTATGGTCCACCCGGGACCTGATAGCCCGTTCCCTGAACACCGACCGGGAGGAGCTGGTACACCTGATAGCGGAGGCCCTGAACTCGCCCCAGACCCCCGAGATGGTGGACGACGCCGAGGTCCTCTCCAACTCCACCGAGGACGTGGACCTCACCTCCCTGCCGATCCCAAGGTTCTATCCCGGCGACGGCGGCCCCTACATCACCGGCGGCATCATCGTGGGGGAGTGGGAGGGGGCCAGGAACGTGAGCTTCCATCGGCTCATGGTGACGGGGGAGCGAACGGCCGTGGCCCGCCTGGTGCCGAGGCACCTGTATGCCATGCACAACGCCGCCAAGGCCCAGGGCGAGGACCTGCCCATCGCGATCGTCATCGGTGCCTGCCCTCCAGTGCTCATCGCCGCAGCGAGCAGCATCGGTTACGGTGAGGACGAGCTCAGGCTGGCCGCGGGACTCCGGACACTGGAGGGGGCGGCGCCCACCGAGATGACGACACTTCCCCCCCCCGGGCCCCCGGCGCCCGCCGCGGGCGAGTGCCTCCCAGAGGGACGGCGGACCACCCGGGACGCTCCCGAGGGGCC
>JAUVRF010000007.1 GCA_030597775.1 Methanobacteriota archaeon
CGTCCTCCACCACCGCGGCTAGGCTCAGCATGTCCCCTTCCATGAGATGTTCCTTCAGGGTCTCGACGCGGATGGCCACCGTGGGAGCGTCGTTGTGGGAGAGGACGGTAACGTCGAAGTACACGTCGGAGTAGAGGCCCGCCTCGTCCTGGACATGGACCCGTACCTGGTGCTTGCCAACGTTGTTCTGTCCGGGGGTGAAGTTGATCTGCCCGGTGCGAGGGTCGATGTCGAACATGGAAGTGGTGTCGGAGAAGGTGAGCCTGTCGCCCAGGTCCGGGTCCATGGCCACGATGAACATGAGGACCGGTTCATCCTCGTGCCAGATCTGTTCCTCCACGGGCTCGATGACAGGGGGCTGGTTGATGTTGATGACCACCAGCTCCCAGGGCAGGGTGTGGCTCAGGCCGCCCGAGTCGGTCACCGTCAGGTTGCCATGGTGGGTCCCGACGTCGTCGTTGGTGGGCGTGAACGCGATGATACCGCCGGGCAGAATCGAGAACAGCTCGGGGTCCAGCGTGAAAGTGTGGGACTCGGACGGGTCCTCGAGAAGGTCGGGGTCGGTGAACGGAACGGTGTACGAGAACAGCTCGCCCTCGGTGAGCTGGGCGCGGTCGAGCTCGGCCAGGACCGGCGGGTCGTTCACGTTGACGACCTCGATCGACACGTTGATCTGGTCCGCGGCACCCATTGGGTCCCGGGCGATCACGGATATGTTCACGATGCCGACGTGCTCTCCTTCTGGCACCCACGTGAGGCGCCCGTTCTGGACCCCCATGAACATGCTGCCGACGCTGCCGACCAGCGTCCAGGAGAACCGCCGGTCCCCGTCCTCATCCAGGGCTGTGAAGTTGTACGAGAACAGTTCGTCCTCCAGGGCGACCAAGGCCCCCGGGTCCACGATGGACGGCCGGTCGTTGACGTTGGTGATGGAGATGGCGAAGGTCACGCTTGCTTTGTTCCCTTGGCTATCTGAAAGGGTGACGGTCACGTTGTACCGTCCCACATCCTCCTGCGATGGCGTGAACACGATCCGGCCACTGGTCGGGTCAACGTCGAAGATCGGCGTGTCGTCGGAGAAGGTGAGGATGTCCCCGTAGGGCACATCCGGGTCGTAAAAGGTCAGATTGAGCTCGAAGGGCACGTCCTCGTCGATGAACAGGTCCCCGGGGTCGTCCAGCGTGGGCGGGTCGTTCACCGGTTCCACAATGACGGTGATGTCGTCCGAGGCGGTGCTGAGACCCCACACGTCCATGCCTGTGAACCGGAAGGTGAGCTCGCCGGCCCAGTCGTTGGCCACGGTGATGAAGTTGACGCTGTGGCCATCGACGTGGATGACCGCATGGACGAGGGAGGCGTTCTCCTCGTACTCGACCGAGTACGTGAGGTCGGGACCGTTGAAATCGTCATCGAAGCTGAGGGCCAGGTCAAGCCCCTTCGAGAGGTCCAAATCCTCGGTCATCACCACGTCCGCAGCGCCCAGGAACTCGGGTGGCTGGTTGTTGACCTCCCTGACGCTCACGGAGAGGGCCGAGACCCTCACCAGCCCCCAGGTGGGCTGCCGTACCTTGAACACGAGGGGAACGCTCACGGCCTGGGGGGACGGGGGTATCGAGTCCACGTAGGCCTGCAACGCCGCCTTGAAGCCCTGGGCGTCGCCCAGCGTCACGCTTCCGGTGAACGGCCCGCTGAAGCTCCAGATGGGGGGGCCATTGCCAACGGCCAGGGAAACGTCTTCTGGGCGCTGGAGTGTATCGTTCCGAAGAACGCTCACCACCACGTAGTCGGTGGACACGTACCCGAGGTCGGGCCAACCCACGGCGCTCGCCTCGTCATGCATGCCGAACACCAGGATGTTCACGTGGCCGAAGTTGTCGGTGTAGTCGTAGGGGTCCATCAGGGTGTGGGAGAACATCCGCACCTGATCGCGAGAGTCGTTCGACGCGTAGCTGTTGGTGAGGAGCCACTTGTTGCCGGTGTAGTTCCAGACGTAGATCATCGCCCCGTGGGTGATGGTGTCGTTCTGGAGGTTCTGGCCGAAACCGTACCAGGTCAGCTCGAGACGCACCATGTCCGTCTTGTTGACGAGCATGTCCAACAAGTGATATGGATAATGGAAGGGTGGGGGACCCAGGCCCTGGGTGGTACCGCTCGTCACGTTCTGGCCGTCCAGGGAGGCGATGGCGTCCTCCATTTCCCGGTCGAAGCGGAACTGGTTGTAGTTGGATGGTGAGGTCACGGGCGGAAAGGCACCGTTCTCGCCCCTGAAGGCCATGTGGGCCACGCCAGGAGCGTCGGAAAAATCGGTGGGAGTGCCTTTCAGGCTGTAGCGCTCCACGCCCTCCAGCGTGATACTGGCAGCGGTGACCGTCCCCGAATTGGGAATGGAAACGTGGTAGGTGGAGTTCTCACGGGACCGCTCGAAGTTCACTCCGACCGGGACGTTGTGCTCCTCGAAGTGCTTCACGGTCCAGCTGCCCCTGTCACCCGTCCGGTCGTCCCCGTCATTCCCGGCCCCGCCCGCCAGGGCCGCAGCCAGCGGCATAACGAGGAGCAGGACCGATAGCGTCAGGACGGCCAGTTTTCCAACCTTTCCCACGATACCACCAAGCCAGGCGCTATAGAGCCAGGTCTTATAAAAGGGTTTTCAACGAGGATATCCTCATGGGAACGGGGAAGCCTTTAATCGGCCCGCGGCCCATAGTACGTCCGATAGTCGTGGGCCGCCTCTTCATCGTGCTCGTGGTGATCGTCGTTGCGCTTGTCATAGCGGTCGCCATCGGGGGCATGTACATCCGCCAGTACCAGCACCTTCATGTGGACGTCGACTCGGCCAAGAGCAATTACAGCATCGAGGTCGGCGATGTGTACGAGCTCACCCTGGTCCTCCGCCTCACCAACGACGGTAGTGTCGACCTCTACGTTCCCCCCACGACCTTCGACCTGTACGTGGACGGAGTGAAGGCGGGTCCGGGCGAGGCCGCGGAGGTCACCGTCCCCGCAGGCAGTATGGCATGGACCACGGCCGTCGTCGCGATCAGCGCGGCACACGCTCCCCTCGCATACATTGCCCTGGTCGACCCGGGCGAGGACAAGATAACCCTGGTCGGCGAGGCCCACGTGGAGGTGGGACCCTTCACGCTGGACTACCCCTTCGAGGAGTCCTTCATGATGAACGTGTGAGCAATTCACCGCGGTCCATACAGGACCAAACCTTTTTTGTGTGACCTCGACCATCCTTGCCAGAGCACCAGGAGGCCATGGCCTGGAGAACGAGGACCCCAACCGGCGCAAGCGCAAGGGCAGGTCCGCCTCGGGGGAGGTGGACGGTCCCATCATGCAGCCAAAGGCCACCATCTTCGAGAAGGTGGAGACCGACGAGGACGCATCATTGGATGAGTTCGAACCGGTCTCACACGACGAGCCCGATATCGAATGGGCCACCGGGGAGGACGGTGAGGTGGTGGAGGAGCGCTGGGAGGCCCTGCTGGAGGACCTCTTCACCGACCTCGTGGACCAGGAGGACATGGATGCTTTCGAGGAGGTCATCGAGAAAATCGGCTGGTCATCAGGAGAGGTGATATGGGAGGGCATGGACTTCGACCAGATGTTCACGGATTCGGGCGAGTTCCATGCCTTCGAGCTCCTCTCCCGCAAGGACCAGCGAGCCTTCCTCAGGGACCGCCTCAGGGCCCAGCAGGCATCCGGAGTGGCCGAGGCGGGGGACGGGGAGATCGACCTGGACACCGACCGGCGAAACGACCCTGGCCGGCCAAGGCCCACCCCGGCAAAGACGACCGATAGGAAGGGCTCCAGGTCCCTGGTCTCGTACGAGACCGAGACGGAGCATCTGCCCGAGGACCTGGACATCGGCATCGCAACGGACAAGGGAAAGCGGCGAAGACGGACTTGAACCGGTCATGCCAGCTTCGGGGCCAGTACCCTTTGGAAGGGATAGGATTTAAGTAGATGGAATATCCTAATGCAAGATACGGGGGAATGAACACTGGTCGTCAACAGCATCGGGCTGATCATCTTCGTCGTCGGCGTCGTCCTGATATTGGCCGAGGCCTTCACCCCCGGGACCTTCATCCTTGTGCCAGGCATCGCCCTCATGATCGTGGGCGCGCTCCTGATGGCACTACCAGAGCTCACAACCAGCCTGTGGGCTCCCGTGATCTTCATCCTGGCCTTCGTGCCCGCCTTCCTGATCGCCTTCTACTTCTACAAGCACCTGGCTCCACCCGGTAAACCTACAACATTGTCCTCCGATGCCCTCGTGGGGAGGACCGGCTGGGTCAAGAGGGACGTCTCCCCCGGCAACATAAGGGGCAAGGTCATGATCGAGCAGGAGACGTGGAGCGCCACCTCGGAGCAGGTCATACCCGAGGGGACCAAGGTGGTCGTCACCAACGTGGTGGGGGTCCAGGTGGTTGTTCGACCGGTGGACCAGAGCACCACGGCCAGTTGGGAGGAGACCCTTGTGGAGGTGGATGCCTAGGGGCACCCACCCCATCAATGTTCATTCATCACATTCGAGGAAGTGATATCGATGGAAGACGGGATTCGCAAGCCCATGTGGGCCCGAGGGGCCTTCGTGGCGATGTTGACGATTGTGACAATGGCCATGCTGGCCTCGGCCGTGGCCGCCCAGGACGAGGAGCCCAGTTCCGAGGTCTACTTCTTCTGGTTCATCTTCATACTGATCGCGCTGCTACTGGTGTTCCTGCTCTACAAGGGAGTGGTCATCATCCAACCCTACGAGCAGGGCCTCAAGATAGTTCTGGGCAAGTACTCTGGCCGGTTGAACCCCGGCCTCAACCTCGTCCCGCCGCTCATCACCAGTGTGATCCGCATGGACCTGCGTACCCAGGTGTTCGACGTGCCACAGCAGGAGGTCATCACCAAGGACAACTCCCCCACCCGGGTGGACGCCATCATCTACATCAAGATCGTCGACCCGGAGAAGGCGTTCTTCCAGGTGACGAACTACAAGCTGGCAACGGTGGCCCTTGCCCAGACCACCCTCCGGTCCACCATCGGTGACATGGAGCTGGACGAGATCCTGTACAACAGGGCGGTCATCAACCACCAGCTCAGGGACACCCTGGACGAGGCCACGGACCCCTGGGGCGTCAAGGTGGAGATGGTGGAGATCCGCGAGGTGGACCCCGTCGGCGCCGTCAAGGCGGCCATGGAGGAGCAGACCGCCGCGGAGAGGGAACGACGTGCGGCCATCCTGCGCGCCGACGGTGTGAAGCGGTCGGCCATCCTGGAGGCGGAGGGCGCCAAGCGGTCGCGCATCCTGCAGGCGGAGGGCATCAAGCAGTCGAAGATCGTCGAGGCGGAGGGCGAGCGGCTGCGCCAGATCCTTGTGGCCCAGGGAGAGGCCCAGGCGCTGCGCATCATGGCCGTCGGCGCGGCCACGCTGGACCAGAAGGCCCTCACGGTCAAGTCCCTCAACACACTGGCCACCATGGCCAACGGGAAGGCCACCAAGATCATATTCCCCTTCGAGGTCAGCAAGCTCATCGAGGGTGCGGCCGAATACATGGGTGCCAGCCGGACCGTGCCTGACCGCCCCATCTCGGATGTCGCAGAGCTGGAGCGCATAGTCGGTCCGACCCACAGCATCCTCGGGGAGATACCATCACCGGAGAACATCGCGGCCCAGCTGCAGCCCGTCGGGAAGGTGAGTGAGGAGGATACCGGGGAACCGATGGACCTGGCCGAGCAGGTGATGACCCATGAGCTGGATCTCGACGCCTCGGACACCATGTCCTTGAAGAGGAAGCCGAGAGAGGAATTGGGAAGGTAGTAGCTCCCCATGACCCATGGGTCGACCGTATCGTCACGACAGGTCAGAGCTGGTGCTGGACCTCGGGGGCTGGATGATGGACGGTCCCGGCATCGCCCGGGGACCTAGGTGTCCTTCTCCATGTGGATGACCCGCTGGGGGAAGGGGATCTCTATTTCCTCCTCGGCGAAGCGCCTATTGATCTCGAGGCGCGCGTTGTGGGCGATCTTCCACTGGTCGAAGAGGTCGCTGATCCACGCGGTGGCCTTGAAGTTCAAGGAGCTGTCGCCGAACTCCTGGAAGCGGCAGAACGGCGCCCTGTCGGGGTCGTCGAGGATGACGCCGGGCTGATCCTTGAGGGCCTGGAGCATGATCTCCTGGACCTTGTCCAGGTCGGAACCGTACGCAACACCGACGGCGACCTTGGTCTTGAACTTGTGGTCGGGCTCGGTCAGGTTCACGATCTTGCTTCCCGCCATCTCGTTGTTCGGGAATATGATGATGTCGTGGTCGAACCTGTTGTACAGCCACGTGGTCCGTAACCCGATCTTCTCCACGCGACAGTAGTCGCCGTCTATGAGGATGGTGTCCCCCACCTTGAAGGGCCGGTCGGTCATGAGGAAGATGCCGGAGAAGAAGTTGGCCAGCGTGTCCTGCATCGCGAAGGCGATGACCAGGCCGATTATGCCGAAGCCGGCGATGAACACCGTCACGTTGACACCCTGGGTGGAGGCGATCCAGAACAGGCCGAAGATGATGATGAGGAGCCCACCGATCTTGTCGACGAGAGGAATGAGCACGTCGTCCAGCTCCGTCTCCGTCCTCTTGGAGTACTCCATGCCCAGGGGCATGAAGACCGCCTTGAACACCTTGTAGGCGAGGTAGACCACAAGGAATGGCACCACGAGGGCATAGACCTTCATCAGCCCGTCCATGAACCAGTCTGGAACGTTGGGGAACACCTGCATCGACTGGATGAACCCGTAGAAGAAGATGAACCCGAAAACGGGACCCCCGATTATCTTGAGGATCTTCTCGTCCACCTCCGTCTCGGTGTCCTTGAAGGCCCTGCGGAGTACCGGGCGCACGATGAGCAGCACCGCCAAGCCGATGAGGACCCATATGAGCAGCAGTACCACGAACTGGCCCCATGGTTCGTCAAGGGGAGGAGGCAAGTCTATCTCGTAACCGAGGAAATCCACCATGATATCCCACCATCCCGGGGGATAGCAGGATGTGCAGAAAAAGATTGTCCTCCGGCCGGTCCGGTCAGGGGAGCATCAGATGAGGCTTATCCAGCTGACGACGGCATTCTCCTCCACCTGCTTGGCGAAGAGCGCCGCATCCTCGAAGTGGACCTCGAGCCTACCAGTGCATCCGGGGACCAGGCATCTTCCTCCCAGGTTGTTCACCTGGATCGCACCGCAATCATCACACACCATCCTTGGTATGAACTTCCTCTCCACAGGTCGCACCAGGGGTCAGATGGAACGGCAGAATATAAATAGTTTCGCGGGTCGCGGTCTCGATGGTCCCCGGACAAAGCCCAGATCGGACCAAGCCAGTACCCCCTGCCCAGGTGGAGAAGCTTTTATATACAGGTAGGCGGTACGGAGGGACCGTCGCCCTAGGGGTGAGTATGTGAAGATGCCCAGGAACATCAGTCGGTACTGTCCCACGTGCAAGAAGCACACCCTCCACGCCGTCGAGAGAGTTAAGAAGAAGAAGGCGTCGGAGCACAAGATGGGACAGCGGCGATTCCGGCGAGTGATGGCCGGCTACCGTGGTTTCCCACGTCCCAAGTACGAGGGTCGTGAGAAACCCACCAAGCGGGTGGCCCTGCGCTATCGCTGCAAGGACTGCAGCAAGGCCCACCAGTCACCCAGCATACGGGCCAAGAGGTTCGAGCTCACGGAGTGATGATCAAGATGGAAGAGGAGCCAAAGGAGGCCGTCCAAGGCGGCTTCGTGAAGGTCAAGTGCACCGATTGCAGCAACGAACAGGTCCTTTTCTGGCGCACCAACACCGTCGTCAACTGCCAGGTGTGCGGTGGCACCCTTGCGGAACCGACCGGCGGCAAGGCCGACCTCAAGGGCGAGATGGTAGGGGTTGTAGAGTAATGGGAAAGATCGTGGGCTTCCCCGAGGAGGGGGAGCTGGTCGTGGGAACTGTTGCCAAGGTCGAGAACTTCGGCGCCTTCGTCAAGTTGGAGGAGTACCCTGGAAAGGAGGGTTTCATCCACGTTGCCGAGGTGGCGCCCGGCTGGGTCAAGTACATCCGCGACTACGTCCGCGAGAACCAGAAGATCGTCACCAAGGTCATGTCGGTCCACACCAAGAAGGGTCACAGCGACCTTTCGCTCAAGCAGGTCAACGAGCACCAGCGGCGCGAGAAGATCCAGCAGTGGAAGAACGAGCAGCGGGCAGAGAAGCTGTTCGAGCTGATCGCCGAGCGCAGCGGTATTACCCCCGATCATGCCTGGGAGGAGTTCGGGAACCGTCTGGTGGAGGAGTTCGGTACCCTCTACGGCGCCCTGGAGGAGGTCGCCCTGAACTCGAAGGTCCTCGCCGACGAGGGGTTCGAGGGGGTCTGGACCGAGAACTTCATCCAGGTGGCCCAAGACAGCATCGTCCCCCCCACGGTGGAGATACGCGGCTACTTCAAGCTGGGTATCACCTCGCCCAACGGCGTGGATGTGATCCGCGAGGCCCTGAAGCTGGCCGACAAGGTGGAGGACGACGAGATAACGATAAACGTCCAGTACCTCGGAGCGCCCCGGTACGGCGTCCAGGTAAAGGCCCTCAACTACAAGGATGCGGAGGAGGAGCTGAAGCTGGCCCAGGAACGTGTGATCGGATACATGACCGAACACGGGGGAGAGGGCAGCTTCCACCGCACGGAGACGTGATGGGTATGGCGCTCAGCCGCTGCCCGGTATGCGGCGATTACACCCTGGAGGACGCATGCTCCCGCTGTGGCGGGACCACCGTGCGCCCGGGTCCTGCCAGGTACTCACCCGAGGACCGGTACGGCAGCTACCGGCGCGCCCTGAAGAAGCAGGCCGAAGGCCAAGAGGATAATGAATAGGAGGATGAAGAGCATGGATGTGGAGATTATCTTCGAGGAACGCCCGGAACTCCGGGACCCCATCTTCGTAGAGGGACTGCCCGGCGTGGGCAACGTGGGCAAACTGGCCGCCGAGCACTTGCTGGAGGAGATCGGGGCGAAGCGGTTCGCCGTGGTCTACTCCAAGTACTTCCCTCCCCAGGTCCTGGTGGAGGACGATGGCACCATCAAGCTCGTCCGGAACGAGCTCTACTACTACAGCAGGGAGGGCGATGCGGGCCCCGACCTCATCCTCCTGGTGGGAGACTACCAGGGACTGACGCCGGAGGGACAGTACGAGCTGTCCTCGGCGATAATCGACCTGTGCACCGACATGGGCGTCAAGCGCATCTACACCCTGGGCGGCTTCGGCGTGGGCAAGATGGTGGAGGAGCCCCGTGTCCTGGGTGCGACCACCACCCTGGAGCTGGTCGAGGAGATGAAGGAGAACGGCGTCATATTCTCCCGGGGTGAGCCAGGAAGCGGCATCGTGGGTGCCAGTGGCCTCCTGCTGGGGCTAGGCCACAACAAGGGCATCGAGGCCGTGTGCCTCATGGGCGAGACCTCCGGGTACTTCATCGACCCCAACGCGGCGAGGAAGCTGCTCCTGATCCTGAGCAAACTCCTGGACCTGGAGCTGGACCTGGCCAAGCTGGAGGAGAAGGCGGACCAGATCGAGCGCATCACCGCCAAGCTGAAGGACATCGAGAAGATGGAGAAGGAAGGCTCCTTCGAGGACCTCAACTACATAGGCTAGGCTCTCCGAGGGCTACGGATGCACCCCATCCGCTACATCGTCCAGATTCAGTATACGATTATGGAACCAGCCCCAAAAGTTAATTTAAAATGAAGGGGCATGGTCGAACCGACCCAGCCTAGGGGATGCTAATGGAAGATGGGCAATGGTCGGAAGATGGGAGCAGCCAGGTGGATGAAGTGTACCTCTGCCCCATATGCAACACTCGGGTCAACGCAAGTCAGACCGAGTGCCCCGGCTGCGGCGCAATATTCGCGGACAGCGCTGATGAGGTCCCGCCACCCCAGGCCACCCAGGCCACCCAGGCCGACCCGTCTGTGGCCGGAGCAGAGGTCCCCCTGGAGTACAGGTGTCCAGCATGTGGCGGCTCGGTGAGGGACGAGGACGAAACCTGCCCCCATTGCGGTGCCCTCTTCGTGGAGGATGCTGAAGAGGTGACGCCACCCCCGCCACCACCCCAGGCCAAGGCCAAGGCCAAGGCGAAGCCGAAGCCACCGGCGGAGGAACCGGAGAGGAGCACCGGGAGCTCCCTCGAGGGATTCAGGCTACCCAGCGTCTCGGGCTCGGGAACCGCGACGGCTGCGACGAGGCGTCGGGAGAGCCATGCGGTACGTCATTCCAGGGCGGTCGTCCGACTTTCGAGGAGACGGAAGCTGATCGCCCAGCGCAGGATGCTGGGCCTTACCCTCCTGGCGGCAGGTTTCGCCATATACATCGGCAGCCTGATGATCAACCAGCCATCGGGCTTCACCATGGGCTCGGCCCTGATACTGGCGTTAAGCATCGCGTTACTCATCCTGGGCGTGCTGATACTGTACAACCAGTATCACGCCTGGAGACACTACCAGGCCCAGCTCCAGACGGCCCGCATCGAGGCCTGCCTGCTCCGGGAAGGCGCCTCCGGGGCCGACACCAGGGGCGGGAAAGCGAAGTCCGCACCACCAGTTGCCGAGGTCAGGCCCCAGCCTCCGAAGGCCGTCCCACCACAGCGGGTCAAGCCCCAGACAGTGAAGGTGGACAAGGCGGAGGCAAAGGTCGTGCCACAGAAGATGGTGGTGACCGGAGCGGCGGCCGCAGCCGTCGACAACGTAGATATGCCGAGGGTCACTCCCGAACCTCGACGGATCGAGCTTTCAAGTGAACCCATTGATCATGACAAGGTGCCATGTCCGAACTGCGGGTACCTCAATCGCAGCATCTTCGTGCGCTGCATCCGTTGCGGTAACGAGCTCTCAGCCAAGGAAGAGTCCATCTCGGTCGAGACCTTTGAAAGGCCCGAGCAACCCGATTCCAACGAAACCCCGAGGCCCCGAGGCGGACCCACGCCATGGGAGGCGCGTCATATCTCGGCCCAGGGGGGCAGGGCAGCAGCCCGCCAGGCCGCTCGCCAGGCGGCCAGGACCGACGAGGTCGTGGAGGCACCGGCCACCGAGGACCGCAGGGCCGCCATCGGTGTGGCCGCCAACTTCACCAAGCTCCCGAAGAACATGCGAGAGGAGCTGATACGCACCCTCTACAAGGTCTCCGACCCGGTGGTGCGACAGGACACGGTCTCGGCCATCGCGGAGCACTACACCGAACTGCCGAAGGACATCCAGGACCTGCTGATCGAGCTGACCGAGGACGAGGACCCAAGGGTGCGAGAGGAGGTGGCCTTCGAGGTCAACCACAATTTCGACCGCATCCCCCTGAACATCATACAGACCATATTCAACAAGCTTGCCAGGGACCCGGAGAACCTTGTGCGGGAGGACGTGGTGTCCGCGATAGCGGAGAACTTCCAGCGCCTCCCCAAGGAGACCCAGGACCTGCTCAAGATATTGGCAGCGGACCCGAAGGAATCGGTGCGCGACGAGGTATCCTTCGAGGTCGCGAAGAACTCTGACGTCATCCCGGAGAAGTTCAAGTCGGAGATCAAGGAGATCTTGAGACAGACCGGGAGCTAGCGCATCGAGAGCGGGGGGAGAGAATTGACGGACGACATGGTGTCGATCTTCTTCGCTGGCACCGCAGGGTCGGGCAAGTCCACCCTTGTGGGCGCATTCCAGCGATGGATGGACCTGAACGGATACAACGCGCTCACGGTCAACCTTGACCCCGGAGCGGAGGTGCTGGCATTCGACGCTGACGTGGACGTGCGCGAGTGGATGGTCCTCGGGCAGATCATGGAGGAGTTCAACCTGGGTCCCAACGGCGCCCAGGTGGTCGCCGCTGACATGATGGCCATCCAGGCGGGGGACATCGCCGAGGCCGTCAACGCCATGGAGGCGGACTACGTCCTCTACGATGTTCCGGGCCAGCTGGAGCTGTTCGCCTTCCGAAGCTCCTCCAAGCGCCTGATGGAGACCCTCGGGGGCTCCAACCCGGTCCTGGCCTATCTGCTGGACCCGATGCTGGTCAACACTCCCAACGGCTACGTGACCTCCATGCTTCTGGCCGCCACCGTCAAGTTCAGGTTCGACGTTCCCATGCTGTTCCTTCTCAGCAAGACGGACCTGATGGACGAGGAGGCCCGAGGGAAAGTGCTTGCCTGGACGGAGGACCACTGGCGCCTTCAGAACGATCTGTGGGAGGGGGATATCACACCCGCGGCGACCTTCGCGGTCGACCTGCTAGAGGCTATACGCGAGTTCGGGGCCTCCAGCTCCTTCATACCCGTCTCGAGCGCCAGCGGGGTGGGCCTGGAGGACATATACTCGATGGTCCAGATGATCTACTCCGGCGGTGACGACCTGGAGAAGCGATGAGACAGGCCACTTCGACAATGCCAAATAGAGCCTAGGGCCTTGGTGGTGTGACCATGCCCGACGATGAGGAACCCGTGAAGGAGATGGACCGAGAGCATGTCCAGATATCAATAGAGACCTCCAACGGTCGCACCAACCTTGTGGGAGAGACCATCGAGCAGAAGGTCGTTGAGGAGGAAGAGGAGGAAGAGGAGCCCGCGGAACCCGACGAGGACGAGGGCACCGACGGGGCCGAGGTGGATGTGGGGGTCAAGGTGGATAAGGCCAGACCTCCGGTGCACATGGACCCGGACACCGCCGCCATCGACGAGGAGATATCCCTTCCAATGGACGATGGGGAACGGTACCCCGGCTGGCGGGTGGGTCTCCCCCGCAAGCTGGGAGCGTACGTAGAGCTCCTCCGGCCCTTCACCCTGCTGGCGCCCCTGTTCGGAGGTCTGGGAGCCTCGCTCCTGGCCCTCACCACCCAGGACTTCGTGGGCTTCTCCTGGTCCACCCTGATCTATGGCGTTGCCACCCTGATGCTCCTTAACGCCGCCAGCAACTGCATGAACGCGGCGTACGACGCCCACATCGACCGCATCAACAAGCCATACCGGCCCATCCCCAGGGGCCTGGTGACCCGGGACGAGGCCTTCAGCATCGCATTCCTGCTGTACTTCGTGGCCTTCGTGAGGGCGATGCTGATCAGCCCCGAGTTCTGGGCACTGGTCACCATAATCACCATAATCACCATCTACTACTCGATGCCACCCGTCCGCTTCAAGAAGCGGTTCTGGGTCAGCAACATCTCCATCGCACTGGCCAGGGGACTTCTGGGCTTCGTGGCGGCCTGGTCCATCTTCGGCGACCCATGGGACCCGACCCCTTGGGTCATCGGCGGCATCCTGTTCATCTACCTGGTGGGCGCGACCTCCAGCAAGGACTTCACCGACATAGAAGGCGACCGGGAGTTCGGCATGCGAACGTTGCCCGTGGTGTACGGCCCCAAGCGGGCAGCCCTGGTCACGGGCCCCTTCTTCATCCTGCCCTTCATCTTCATACCCCTGGGCGTCCTTCGCGGGTACCTGATCGATGCCGCCAACTACCTGCTGGTCCTGATGGTGTGGGGCATCTACGTCATGGTGCTGCTCCAGAACCACGCCACCGAACGGGACCCCAATTTCGAGAACAGTCCCGTCTGGAAGCACATGTACCTGATGCTATTCGCCCTCCAGATAGGCTTCGCGGTGGTCTACGTGGGCGATTATTGGCTCAATTGAGGGGCTCCACCAAGAAAAACGTAAATACAAGTTGTGTACTGCCCGCCACATGCATACGCCCGATACCGTCGATATACTGGTCACCCTCTCGTTGAGCGGTGGCCTGGCATCTGCGGCGTACTGGAAGGGCGTTCTGGACATGAAGGGGACGCTGACGGCCTCCGCCATGGGCATCGTCATCGGCCTCTCCGCCGGGTGGGAGTACGTTCTGCTCCTGATCCTGTATCTCGTCTCATCCTTCGCGGTCACCCGCTACGGCTATGCCGCCAAGCAGGCCGTGGGCGTGGCTGAGGGCAAGAAGGGGGAACGGGGTTGGCGCAGTGTGCTGGCCAATGGGATAGTACCGACCTTCGTGGCCATGATGCACCTTGTGGAGATACCCGGGATGGAACCCTGGATCCCCTCGGTTCTCTTCATCACCGCCATCGCGGCCGCCGCTGCGGACACGGCCGCCTCCGAGCTTGGAGTGCTCACACGGGACCCGGTGCTGATAACCCGCCCGAGCCTACGGGTGGAACCCGGCACCAACGGCGGCATATCGATGAGGGGCCAGGCCTTCGCCCTGGCGGC
Organism: Methanobacteriota archaeon; assembly: GCA_030597775.1. GTDB lineage: Archaea > Thermoplasmatota > DTKX01 > DTKX01. The sequence continues at coordinate 14,239 of JAUVRF010000007.1, forward strand.
CTCGGCCTACACCGTGACCATGGGCGCGGGCGTCTTCATCCTGGCAGATTCCTTCAACGGCCTCGAGCTGGCCTCGCAGGAACAGCTCCTCTGGGCGCTCCCCCTGGCGATCGCCATGGGTTTCATATCGTGCCAGATCGATTCGATCCTGGGCGCGACCCTGGAGAACAGGGGGTACCTCGGAAAGAACGGTGTGAACCTGGCCTCGATCAGCATCACCACCCTCGTGACCTTCCTCATCCTGATGCTCCTCTCCTGATGGGGAAACTATTTCTGGCCGCGTCCCGATTCTGGCGGCCGTTCCGGTCCGCTCGACCGGTGCAGGTGGTTGGAGGTCAATGATCCCGGATTCGCTCATCGAGGACGTGGTGGTGCAGATGCTTCGCAACGCGGTCACAAAGCTGCCCCACGACGTGGAGGACGCGTTGGTGCGCGCCCACGCGACGGAGACAGACGAGGTCCCCAGGACCCAGCTCAAGACCATTCTGGACAACATCGCCATGGCCGAGGACGCCGTGACGCCCATCTGCCAGGACACTGGCGTTCAGATCTTCTTCGTGAAGCAGGGTGCCGTGGAGACGGGTGACCTTGTGGAGGCCATCGGCCGTGGTGTGGCCCGGGCAACGGGGGAGGTCCCGCTGCGTCCCAACACGGTGCATCCCATAACCCGGGCCAACCACAAGGACAACAGGGGCGTGCGCATGCCCTACATCAACATCGAGCCCACGGCCGAGCCCTACCTGGAGATGACGGTCATGCCCAAGGGAGCGGGGTCGGAGAACATGAGCCAGATGGCCATGCTCACACCTTCCCAGGGCATCAAGGGCATCAAGCAGTTCGCCCTGGACACCCTGGTCAGGGCGGGAGGCAAGCCCTGCCCGCCCATCATCATCGGCATGGGCATAGGCGGCTCGGCGGACATCTCGATCCACATAGCCAAGGAGGCCCTGCTGAGACCCCTGGGCGAGCATCACCCGGACCCGGACATCGCGGCCCTGGAGAAGGAACTGTACGAGGCCCTCAACGAGATCGGCATAGGGCCCATGGGCCTGGGTGGCAGGACCACCCTGCTGGGCCTTGCCATCGAGTATGCCCACTGCCACACCGCCTCGCTGCCGGTGGCCATCAACATCCAGTGCTGGGCCGCCCGCAGGTGCACCGCCCGCATCCACCCCGACGGCAGGGTCGAGTACCCCACCCATCCGGGAGGTGCGTGAGATGGCCGAGCATCACCTCACGCTGCCCCTGGACGAGGCCACGGTGCGCGGCCTGGGCCTGGGGGACACCGTGTATTTCAATGGGACCTTCGTGACCGCCCGTGACGAGGCCCACATCCATGCCCTGGAGAAGGCCGAGAAGGGGGAGCCACTCCCCTTCGACCTCGACGGTGCCGCGGTCTTCCACTGCGGCCCAATTATGCGGGACCTGGGGGACGGACGCTGGGAGATCGTGGCCGCGGGACCCACCACCAGCAGCCGTATGAACAACCTGGAGCCCAAGTTCCTGAGGACGTTCAACGTCCGCGCCATCATCGGCAAGGGGGGCATGTCACGCCCCACCGTGGACGCCATGCAGGAGATGGGCGCGGTCTACCTGGCCATCACCGGGGGCGCTGCTGTGGTGGCGGCCAGGGGCGTGTCCGAGGTCAAGGGAGTCCACTGGCTGGAAATGGGTATGCCCGAGGCCATGTGGGTGCTGGAGGGTGACGACTTCGGCCCCATGACGGTGGCCATAGACGCCCACGGCAACTCGCTGTTCGAGGCGATCGACGCCGAAGTGGAACGGAACGTTCCCTCGATAAGGCAGAGGCTGGGTCTCGACTAGGTCGGCAACGGGGGCGGCGTTAACATCATAAACCGCTCAAGATCAATGAGAGGGCCTGGGGTCCCTCCACCTGGGTGATGTAGACCATCCTGCCAGTCTCGGCATCGACGGCAACGACGGTGGTGGCCGCGCCCTCCCAGACGGTCCCCAGCTGCATGATCCAGGAGACCTCGGCGTTGGGGATCGATATTCCCGCCAGGGTATCCAGAAGGTCCATGCCGAAGCCACCAGCGATATCGAGGCCACCTATGGAGTAGGCGTAATTGGCCTCGGTGAAGTCAACCTCATCGTTGAAACCGGTGTAGGCCTCGTCCGTCACCTGTTTAACGGCCGCCCAGATGTCTTCGGAGGATGCCAGGGTGAGCAATTGGTCGCTGATGTCCTCCTCCCGCACGTCCGTCCACCCCCACCAAGCACCACGCTCCGTGTCTATGAAGGTCTCCACCTCGTCCGCGCGTCCGATCTTGGTGACCACCCTCTTGGTCACGTTGATGTAATACGCGTTGGTGGGTCCCCAATCCTCTCGGGTCTCCCAATCACCCGGCTCATCACCGAATGTGAGGTTCCAAGTGTACTCCATCGTCCTCAGAGCGGTCTGGTTGGCGCTGTATTCGGCCCCGGAGATGAAAGGGCTGGGGTGGGTCCTAATCCATTCATGGAGTCCTGTGGACTCCTCCAGTGCCACGCTGACGGCCTCCATCAACCCGAGATCGAAGCTGGAACTGGAGATGGAGCCGTCCTGGGGCCCGTACTCCCAGTCACGGAAATCGCCCGTGAGTGCCCTTTCCACGAAGGTCTCCTTGGCCTGGCGATTGATGGGGATCTGAGCCCCGCCCTTGGTGTAACCGTCCTTGGTAAGCGTCTGGGAGGTGCTAAGGAGAATGTAACCGGTGCTGTTCTCCTCGTCCCATCCCGTGTAGGAGGTGTACACGATCCTCACCGGCCGGGGGACTTCGGAGGAGAGCCAGATGAGCTTGTCCAGCGTGGCCCAGCCGAAGAAGTCCAGGGAGATATTGAGCCGGGCGCAATCGTAACCCCGTACCCTGTCGGAGCTGTCGATGGACCAGTTGTACCACTGCGTGTATGTGTAGTTCCCCTCCCCGAAGATCTCGCCGTACGTGCCGTTA
>JAUVRF010000424.1 GCA_030597775.1 Methanobacteriota archaeon
CGCCTTCGCCGTGCCCTGCTGCCATGGCCCACCGTCCACGCTCACCTCGATGGAGGATATGGACTCGTGGCCGATCAACAAGACATCGTCCAGGTAGGCACCCTCGGAGCAGTTGGCCCCGTCGGCGGAGAAGCGGAATCCCACGTGGGTGGCGTTGTTCGGCACCTCGACCGTCGTCTCGGTCCAGGTCCTCAACGCTCCCGTGTGGTTGGAGAGCAGGACCCAGGGTCCCGATGACGAGGAGCGGTACATGGCATACAGGTAATCGGTACCGTTCTCCGAATCGAGCCAGTGGGAGTAGGTGAGGGTCACGGTGTCGTAGGCCGACAGATTGCCAGTGGCGATGTAGAGGTCGGCCTCCATGTAGGGGTCGTGGCAGGGCTTGGCCCCCGCCCGCAGGATGTCGTCAATGGTCACGAACCGGTCGGCGGTGCCATGGTACTCGAACGCCAGGTAGACCTCGTCCTCACCATCCTGTGACGACAGGTCCAGGGCCTGGTAACCGAAGGTGTCGGCCGTGTAGGTGACCAGCGTCGTGTAGTTGGGGTAGGTGCTGGCGTTCGCGTGTTTCACGCTAACGTACTCGTCGCCATCGAAGTGATCGTAGGATATGTAGAACCGAAGGGTGAGGTCCTCCCAGCCGCTGGCGTTGGCGGGTGTGCTGGTGTGGAGCTGCTCGGTCATGTTGGTACCGGCGCCCCTGTTGCTGTCCGCCACGGCCAGGTAGTCCGAGCCACCGGCACCCTGGTAACCGGTGTTGACGAACGTGAAGGGATGCTTGTCAGGACCGAGGCTCGTGATGGTCCAGTCCGAGGGAGCCGAAGCGCTCTCGAAGCCCTGGTAGAGGACGCTGCCTCCATCGGAAGCGGCGGACCAGGCGCTCTTGTCCCCGTTCCTCGTCCGGGCCATGGAGACGCCCCACGTGTCCTTTCCTCCGGCCACATCGTTGTCCTCGGACTTCCAGACGGATGTCCACCGTCCCTCGAAGTCCTCTCGCAGGACCTCCCGGGGGATGGAGCCCGTCGCGGTCCCGTTGATCGTGACCTTGTCCCGGTGCCACGTGTTCCGCTCCGGGACCGTCTGGTCGATGTGGACCCCCGAGAAGGCGGCGTACATCGTAGCGGGCGCCGTCTTGGGAGTGTCGGAGGATGTTGCCGTGAAGGTCGGGTTCCCCGGGTCGTATCCATTGAGGTACCACTCCACCTCGAACGCATCGATGGTGGCGACGGTGGTGCCCGACCTGAAGGTCAAATAGAAATCGGCGAGGCCCACGTCCTCGACGAGCTCGGTGATGTCCAGGGCCATGAACTCGGGATATGTGTAGGTCCCAGCCCACCAGAGTGGTCGGCGATAGGTGTAATCACCCGAGGTGGTGCCCATGTAGATAATGCTCTCCTTTGAGCCAACGGTGGATTGGTGGATGGTGCCCAGGAGCTCGGGCTCGTAGTCCACCTTGTCGTTCACGCGCATGACCGAGTAGTAGAGCTCGGCCAGGCAATCGTAGGTCATCCAGTACATCCCGTTGCCCGACCAGGTCTCTCCCCAGGAGTTCATGATGAGGAACGCCCCCGCCTCACCGTCGGCGGTGATGGAGTCGTTGTAGCCAACGATGGTGTTGGCGTGGTTCGCTCTGTTGCTGTCGTACTCGGCGGCCGTGATGATGTCATCGCCCAGGTGACGGTACTCCCCAGCGTCGAACGCCATGGGCAGCACGTAGCCCTCGGCGAGCCACGCCTTGATCACCTGGGTGTTGGCGGGAGAGGTGAGGTCGTACTGGGACTCCAGGCGGTGCTTGGGCGCATTTCGCCACGCGTCCTCGTCGCCCCATCCGTAGAGGTCCCGCCAGTTGTACGGCATCGTCTCCCAGTCGGCGTTGCCCACGGATGAGATGAGGGCCATGTTGCGGTACCAGTTGGATCCCGAGTCGACCCCGTAGTTGATCTTGTTATAGGCCCAGGCCGGGCTCATGAGGTGGGATCTGTTGGACCCGTTGTGGGCCTCGGTGTAGCCATTGTCCTTGGCCTGCAGGTAGCCGTTGGTGTAGTAGGAAACGGCCCAGGCCGAGCAGGAGCCTTGGCCCCCCTGGCTGTCGGCGATGGGTAGGTAGGGCTCGGTGGAGTGGTCGATCACGGCGGGAAGCTCACCACCGGGTGCGATCGAGACGTCGTCGACGAAGTTGACATTGCCAACCAGGTCTGCGTAGTCCTCCATCGTGCCCGGTGCGAGGCCGGTACCGAACTCCCCGAACATGACGTTGTAGTTCACGGCGGGATCGTAAACGCCGCACCTGTCAATCATGTCCAGCACGTCGGACGCCGTGGCCAGGTGGCTCGAGAAGGTCAGCCCCTCGCCGCCTTCCCCAACGATGAAGGTCCCGGACACATGAGGTACATTACCAAGGCCCTCGGCTCCCGGTGAGGAGGCCAACGGCAGCGGTAGGTTCGCGACCAACATCGCCACCATGAGGACCAGGATCAGTAGCCTGGCGATTACTCTCATCTGCCGGGCTACCCGAATAGACGATATAAATACCCTGGCTCCTGGTTCATTCTTATGATAGTATGAGAAGGGAGATGGCCCCCAGATGCTGTTCCC
>JAUVRF010000625.1 GCA_030597775.1 Methanobacteriota archaeon
GAGCCCCTCGAGGATCGCCACGGAGCTGTTGTCGGAGAAGCTGTGCTCCTTGACGAACTCACGGGCGTAGGTCTTCGCCGCCTCGAGCTCATCCGGGAGGACCGCGAAGGAGAGGCAGGTTGCCACGCAGTTGGTCGTCTTCTCGGGAACCCTGGGATTGAGCTGGACAAGCCGAAGCTCCAAGAACCGACCCACGGGGATGGACCGGCCCAACCGGAGACCCAGGGCCCAGGTGGCCCCCTCGTCCTTGGTGTCAGTGTCATCGATGCCCCCCAGCAGACGCCTCATCACGGGGGTGACTATCTCGACCTCGGCCATGTGTGCCCCCCCGGTGCCGCCGGTGCCGCCGAAGCGGGCGCGCTTGACACCAGGTGCCTGTGCCAGGCAGACCTTGAGGGCATATCCCGCACCGGCCAGCCCTATCCATTTGGTATGGACCTCATCGCCCCTGACCTCGACCGCCCGAAGGGCCTGGGCACCGAGTTCGGAGGCGGCGGGCCCGAACCGGGGCTCCTCCTCACCGATCCGGGCGTCCATGATGAGGGTCGTGCCCTCCACGCTGACGGCCTCCACGATGCCCGCGGCGCGCTTTCGGTTCCAGAGGTCCCACTCAACGGTACCCTTGACGGTGCACTCCTCGATGATGCGCACCATACCCGCCCTCTCGTCGACCAGTGTCAGGAAGCCCTTGCACCAGTGGTCGCCGAAGCGCGCGTGCACCTCCTCGGGGGTGAGCCACTCTCCGTCCTCTCCGGTCACGAGCTCTGTGCAACGGGGAGCATCCTCAAAAGGGTTTGCCCGTTGCCAGGCATCCCCGAAGCCTTTTAATCATATTTCACCATAGGAGTTGGCGCAGTCAGGTGTTACCTTGCCACGCTCCCGTCGTTTGACCGCCCTTGCGGTCCTGGCCATCGTCATCGCCGCGTCCTTGATCACGCTGGCGGACGATAGCAGGGCGGAGCCCTCGCCATGGCAGCTTCCGAGATGGGAGGAAGGGTTCACCTGGTCCTACGAGGTCGACCAGGACGTGGACATGGACATTCTGGGGTTCGTCCACGTCGACCACATCAAGGCCAACCTGACCCGGACGGTCTACAAGGTGCTGACGGTGGGCGAGGAGACCCACTACCAGGTCTGGGACGAGCAGCGAGGTCGCTTCTCCGGCTCCTTCCAGTACGGCATCTTCAACATCGATGCGGACCTGGACATGATAGGGAGCGGATGGAGCTACTGGAGGGCCTCGGACCTGGCCCTCATCAACCAGAGCCAGAACATGACCTTCACGGCCGATGACATACCATTTGTGGGAAGCTTCACGGGGGGCATGGACAACCTAACGGTCTACGACCCGCCCGTGCCCATGATGCGATTCCCGACAAGCAGTTCACCTTGGCAGGTACAGACCACGGCCAACTCCACGACCGAGTTCTTCGTGCTGTACCCGATACAGGACTCCTCCTGGATCAACAGCTCCGATGTCTGGGACCTTACAGCCACACCTTCGGGCCCTGCCGATC
>JAUVRF010000053.1 GCA_030597775.1 Methanobacteriota archaeon
AAGAAGGCCGCCCACAAGAAGACCGAGGTCAAGAAGGCCGCCCCCAAGAGGACCGAGGACAAGAAGGCCGCCCCCAAGAGGACCGTGGCCAAGAAGGACGCCCCCAAGAAGACCGAGGCCAAGAAGGACGCCCCCAAGAAGGACGCCCCCAAGAAGACCGAGGCCAAGAAGACGACCTCGAAGGGGTCCACCGCCGGGAAGAAGAAGGGGAAGAAGTTCGAATACGACGGACCGACCTCCGATGTCAAGGTCAACGTGTACAGTATCAAGGGCAAGAAGAAGGGCAAGATCAACCTGCCCAAGGCGTTCGATACCGAGATCAGGACCGACCTTATCCGCAACGCGGTCACCGCTGCCCGCGCGAACCGCCGTCAACCCTACGGGCCTGGCCTGAGGGCCGGCTTCCGCCACTCCGTCGAGATGTGGGGCAAGGGTCGTGGCGTCTCCCGTGTCCAGCGTATCAAGGGCGAGAGGCGCGGCGCCCAGTCCCCCGGGACCGTGGGAGGCCGAAAGGCCCACCCACCGAAGGTGGCGAAGAAGTGGTCCAAGAAGATGAACACCAAGGAGAAGCATCTGGCCCGGATGTCAGCCCTGTCAGCAGTGGGCCAGAAGGATATGGTCGAGGCCCGTGGACACAAGTTCGACGAGGACCTGACCGTTCCCGTTATCTTGGAGGAGTCCTTCGAACGCCTCCACGAGGAAACGGAGGATGGCCACACCAAGGCAATGGTAGATGTTCTGGAGGACGTGGGCGTTTACGACGACGTCGTCCGTGCCCAGGAGGGCCGCCACCAGAGGGCAGGCCACGGCAAGATGCGCGGAAGGCGCTTCCGGACCCCCAAATCCCTCCTCGTCGTCGTGGACGACCTGGAGTCAATGCGACCCTTCTTCAGGGACCTTCCAGGCGTCGAGGTGGTATCCCCCGACCAGCTGAACACCGAGCGGCTCGCCCCCGGAGGCGACCCCGGTCGACTGACCCTCATCACCATTCAGGCCCTCGAACGCATGATGGAGTGGTAGACCATGGACCCTTACAAGATCATTCAGCATCCGTTCGTCACCGAAAAGACGATGAACCTCCTGGGTGAGAACAAGCTGGACTTCATCGTTCTGAGGACGGCGAACAAGACCCAGATCAGGGCGGCCGTCGAGATCCTGCTGGACGCGAAGGTCGTCACGGTCAGGACCTACATCGACAAGTCGGGCAAGCATGCGATCGTCAAGTTCGCGCCAGAGCACAACGTTGAGGACCTGGCGACCCGGATAGGAGTATTCTGAGGTGATATGAATGGGAAAGCGACTATTGCAGCAGCGGCGTGGGAAGAAGAGGTCGATATCACCCTCCCACAGGCACCGCGGCAACGTGGTCTACCCACCCGTGAACTCCGACGAGGGGATCGTGGAGGACCTCATACATGCACCCGGAAGGTCCACTCTCTTGGCCAGGGTCCGGTCCATGGGCCATGGCAAGACCCTGATGATCCCGGCAGAGGGTCTAAGGGTGGACCAGACCATCCGCATCGGCGAAGGTGCGAAGGCCGAGTCCGGCTCCGTTCTCCCTCTCAAGGCCATTCCCGTCGGGACCCACATATTCAACATCGAGTCCCGACCCGGCGATGGTGGCAAGTTCGTCCGCGCCGCCGGTCTGGGCGCCACCCTGGTGTCCGCAGGCGCGCGTCCGGTGGTCCAGCTACCATCGGGTCAGTTCAAGACCTTCGAGCCCGAGTGCCGTGCGACCATCGGCCGGACGGCAGGTGGCGGTCACAAGACCAAGCCCTTCGCGAAGGCAGGCAACAAGTTCCACTCGCTCAAGAGCAAGGCGGCCAAGTACCCCAGGGTACGCGGCGTCGCCATGAACGCGGTGGCCCACCCCCACGGCGGCGGTGGCCACCAGCACGTCGGCAGACCCTCCACGGTGTCCGCCAACGCGCCGCCCGGACGTAAGGTCGGGCGACTTTCACCGAAGAAGAAGCACAGAAAGGGCAAGAAGGGTAGGAGGTAGGCAGCATGGCCAGGAAGCGTAAGAAGTTCTCCTCCGCGAAAGCGGCCCGCAGGCGGTCGAGGAAGCGGAAGTCCACTATACTCGCCCGCGCGAAGAAGGAGTTCACCTACATGGGACACACCACCCCCGAACTCAAGGAGATGCCCATCTCGGAGTTCGCGGCGTTGGTGCCATCCCGTGTCAGGCGATCCATCGAGCGGGGCTGGACCCACGGCCAGGAGAAACTGTACAATGACATCAAGGCGGGCAGGCGCAAGGTCTACAGGACCCACGAGCGTGACACCGTCGTCCTGCCCCTCATGATCGACACGACGATAGGGGTCCACAACGGAAAGGAGTTCCGTGAGGTTACGATACAACCGGAGATGGTGGGCCACTTCCTGGGCGAGTTCGCGCTCACCCGGACCGAGGTCAAGCACACCGGTCCTGGCGTCGGTGCGACCCGGTCGTCCAAGTACCTTCCGTTGAAGTAGGGTGATGTAAATGGTAGGATACACTCAGGACATCGACACGGAAATCTCCGCCCGAGCCATCGGTCGAGAGCTCCCGATCTCCCCACGCCACTCCGTGATCATATGTCAGCACATCCGTGGCTGGCGCCTGGAGAGGGCAAAGGACTTCCTCGCCGAGGTCATCAAGATCAAGGCCCCCGTGCCCGACACCCGCTACGGTGGTTCAGGCCACCGCCGGGGCAAGGTCGGACCCGGAAGGTTCCCCGAGAAGGCGGCCCGATCGATCCTCAAGGTGCTGCAGGGTGCAGAGGCCAACGCAGAGTACAAGGGCCTGTCGACCGAGGAGATGATCATCGCCCACATAGCAGCCCATCGCGGCCGTTCCTGGGAGGGACGCTTCCCCCGGGCCCGCGGCAGGGCCACCCCCAAGATGAGGGAGACCGTGAACGTCGAGATCATACTCCGTGAAGTGGAGGAGAGGGAGGACTGAAGATGTCTTCCGAGCGCAAGTTCATCAAGGAGAGCATCCGAAGGCAGTTGCTCAAGGAGCACCTGTTCCGGGAGACCCAACGCGCCGGCTTCGGCGGCCTGTCCGTCGCCCGGACGCCCCTTGGCACCCACATATCCCTGATCGCCGAACGGCCAGGCATGGTCATCGGACGCAGGGGTGCCACCATCAACCGTCTCACCGACGAGGTGGAGAACATCTTCGGCTTCGACAATCCCCAGATCGAGGTCCAGGAGGCCCAGGTGCCCGCACTCAACCCTGGCATCATGGCACAGAAGCTATCCATCGCCCTGGAGAAGGGATGGCACTTCCGTCGCGCTGGCCACTCCACCGTGATGCGCATCATGGACGCGGGTGCCCGCGGATGCCAGGTGGAGATCTCCGGAAAGCTCACGGGCGACCGTCACCGCACCGTCAAGTTCCGGCAGGGCCACATCAAGTACTGTGGCGAGCCCAAGCATCAGTGGATGCGGGTGGCCATCACCACGGCGGCCAAGAAGAGCGGTGTGCTGGGCCTCAAGGTCCTCATCATGGACCCCGACGCCAAGCTACCCGACGAGATCGAGCTGCTTCCACCCGAGGAGCTCACCGATGTGTTCGAGGAGTACGGCGAGGGCGATGCGCCCGAGGGTCCCTACAGGCCCCCCGAGGACCAGGACGACGAGGCCCTGGACGACGAGGCCCTGGACGACGAGGCCCTCGACAAGATCGTGGAGGTCGACGCCGCCGCCGCGGCGGAGGGCGACGTGCCCAAGGGACCCGCCGAGGGCGAGACCGTAGATGCCAAGGAGGAGGCCAAGCCCGAGGAGAAGAAGCCCAAGGCCAAGAAGGCTCCAGCCAAGAAGAAGGAGGAGCCCAAGGCCGAGGCCGGACCCGCCCCGGAGCCCGAGGCGAAGACCGAACCCGAGGCACCTGCCGAGACCAAGAAGGAGTCCTGATCTCAAATGACGCTTCCCAAACCCAAGGAGATCCGTGAAATGAGCCCCGAGGAGAGGGCCAAGAACATGGTCGATCTCAAGGAGGAACTGATGCGGGAGCGAGGGATGGCCGCCATGGGCGGAGCACCCACCAGCCCCGGTAAGATCCGGTCCCTAAGGCGCACGATATCGCGATACATCACCATCATGAAGGAGGAAGGCGAGGCTTAATGGCTGAGATCTGCAGCGTATGCGGTTTGCCGAAGGAGTTGTGCGTCTGCGAGGAGATCGCACGAGAGCAACAGGAGATCAACATCTACACAGTGTCCAGGAGGTACGGGAAATTGGTGACGATCGTCGAAGGCATCGACAGCAACGACATCGACCTGGAGGACCTGGGCAAGAAGTTGAAGACCGCCTGTGCTGCTGGTGGAACGGTTAAGGACGACAGGATAGAGCTCCAAGGGGACCACAAGCGGCGAGTGAAGAAGGTCCTCAACGAAATGGGGTTCAATGTAGAGGGGAAATGAGGAACAAAGAGAACCTGCACATGCACGAGCTGACTGGCCTTCGGGTCCGGGTCGTGCTGGCAACCGACGGAGGAATGATAGGTATGGAAGGTACCGTGATGAACGAGACCCGCGAAACCCTCGTGATCGAGGATGGACATGAGAGGATCGTACCCAAGCGTGGGACGACCTTCGAGTTCACCCTCGAAGATGGCAGCACCTCGGTGCTGGAGGGGGACGCCATCGCCTATCGTCCAGAGGACCGCATCAAGCGGGCTGGTGATAACCGCCGCCGGAGCAGGGGATAGAACGTAATGATATTCGCGGGCCGCCAAAGGCCGGCCCGCATCACAACACAATGGAGTGGATCCAATGGCAAAGGCCAAAACGGCCAAGAACGCGACCGACGCCCGGGACATCGGGCTCGAGATCGACCCACCAGCGAGGGTTTGCGAAGACCCCAAGTGCCCCTTCCACGGGAATCTGCCCGTGCGAGGAGCGCTGATCGAGGGTATCGTCAGCTCTGCTAAGATGATGGGGACCGTAGTCGTAAAGCGGGAGAGGAGGGTGTTCGTGACCAAGTACGAGCGATTCAAGAGGGTAACTCACAAGTACTCCGCCCACAACCCGCCGTGCCTCTCCGCCAAGGAGGGGGACAACGTCACCATCGCCGAATGCAGGCCCCTCAGCAAGACAGTGAACTTCGTCGTGGTCAAGGTGCCCGAGGAGTGAGGAGGCGTTCATAATGAAGGGAATTCCGGGAAGGATCACCAGGGGGCTGCCCAAGGGGGCCCGCCTCACATGCGCCGACAACACCGGCGCCAAGGTGGTTGAGATCGTCGAGGTACCGAAGTACCACGGGACCCGCAGGCGAATCCCCAGCGCTGGGGTGGGCGACCTGCTGGTCATATCCGTGAAGAAGGGCACCCCCGAGCTACGCAACCAGCTGATGAACGCCGTCATCATCCGACAGAGGCGTCCCTACCGTCGTCCCGACGGGACCTGGGTCTCCTTCGAGGACAACGCGGTGGTCATCACCACCGACAAGGGGGACATCAAGGGTACCGACATCAAGGGACCCGTCGCCAAGGAGGCGGCGGCGCGCTGGTCCCAGATCGCCGCGAAGGCATCCATGATTGTGTGAGGTGAACAAGATGGCTACCAATCCCAAGAACAAAGTGTCATCGAGCCCTCGCAAGCAGAGGAAGGCATACTTCCAGGGCCCGCTACATGCCAAGAAGCGGACCATGAGGGCCCACGTCGCCGACGACCTGATGGAGAAGTTCGACATCTGGTCCGTCAGGGTGCACAAGGGAGATACCGTGAAGATCATGAGGGGCGGCTACGCCGGCCACACCGCCAAGGTGACCCATGTGGACATCAAGCGGAGGGTCATCTTCATCGAGAAGGTGACCTCAGTGAAGTCGGATGGCAAGGAGACGGCCCGCCCGATACATCCGTCGAACGTGCTCGTGACCAAGCTGGACCTGACAGATCCGCTCAGGAAGATGAAGCTAGAGGGCAAAGCCAAGTGAGGTTGATGTCATGAGCTTACACCAAAAGAGATTGTCATCTAGCAAGGTTCTGGCGATACCGAAGAAGCAGCACAAGTGGGTCACCCGATCCGCCCCCGGTCCTCATTCGAAGGACAAGAGCCTCCCACTGCTGGTGGCCGTGCGGGACAACCTGGGTCTATGCGATACCGCCCAGGAGGCCCGACGCATCATCGGCAACAGGGAGGTGGCGGTGGACATGACGCTCACCCGCGACTTCAAGCGCCCATTGGGCCTGATGGACACCATCAGCATCGCCAAGGCCAAGGCCTACTACAGGGTCCTGCTGGACCGCAAGGGGCGGCTCCGGTTGGTCCCGATCGACGAGAAGGACGCCAAGTGGAAGCTGGTCCGTATCGAGGACAAGACCATCCTGAAGGGTGGCAAGGACCAGCTCAATTGCCACGACGGCAGGAACCTAAGGGTCGACAAGGACACCTTCAAGACCGGAGACGCCCTCAAGCTGGAGCTGCCAGAACAGAAGATCCTGGCCCACTACCCCCTCGAGAAGGGCGCGGTGGCAATGGTGGTCAGCGGCGCACACACCGGCGAGATGTCCACCGTCACCCAGCAGATCTCCACGCGAGGTTCCGCTGAGGGCCTGATAGAGTTCGCAGACGGCTTCTCCACAGTCAAGGCCAACGTGTTCATAGTCGGCTCGGAGAGGGCCGAGGTCACCGTACCGGAGGTGAGCATCTGAGCCCGGACGAGGCTGCACCAGAGGCCGCCACTCCCAAGGGGCCGGTACCGGCGACCGAGAACCCGATGCGGCGCATCCGCATCGAGAAGCTGGTCGCGAACATCGGCGTGGGAGAGGCCGGCGAGCGCCTCATGAAGGCCGCACAGGTCCTTGAGATGCTCACCAAGCGCAAGCCCATCCAGACCATCTCAAGGACCCACAACAAGGACCTGGGGCTCCGAAAGGGCATGCCCATCGGAGTGAAGGTCACCCTCCGCGGCAAAGAGGCCGAGGAGTTCTTCAAGCAGGCCATGTGGGTCCGCCAGAACCAACTGGCGGGTTACAGTTTCGACCATGAAGGGAACTGCTCCTTCGGTATCACGGACTACACCGACTTCCCAGACATGAAGTACGATCCCGGGATAGGCATCTTCGGACTGTCCGTGAGCGTGGTGTTCTCCAGGCCCGGCCAGAGGGTCCAGCTGCGTCGGCGCAGCCGTCAGAACATACCCCGCAGGCACCGGACCGACACCCCGGAGATCAAGCGGTTCCTCAGGGAGGAGCACAAGATCGAGGTGATCGAATGACCGCCGAGGAAGAATCCACCCCGGGTCCCCACAGGAACAAGGGTTGCGATCGTTGCGGCCGGATGCGCGGCATAGTCCGCCGATACGGCATGCACCTGTGCCGACAGTGCTTCCGCGAGATCGCCCCAGAGCTGGGCTTCAAGAAGTATTCGTAGGAGGAAGAAGCATGCAACACGATCCATTGAGTGACGCCATGACCCTCATCAAAAACGCAGAGATGACGGGCCACATGGAATGCACGATCCACCCCTCCTCGAAGCTCATCGGTCATGTCCTCAAGGTGATGCAGGAGTACGGGTACATCGGGAACTTCGAGTACATGGAGGATGGCCGTGCAGGCCAGTTCCGCGTCGCCCTCGTGGGTAACATTAACAAGTGCGGTGCCATCAGGCCCCGCTTCGCCGCCAAGCGCAACGAGCTTGAGAAGTACGAGGCCAGGTACCTGCCTGCCCAGGACTTCGGAGTGCTGATACTGACGACCACCAAGGGCGTGCTGAGCCACCGCCAGGCCAAAGAAGAGGGCGTCGGCGGTAAGCTGCTAGCATTTGTGTACTGAGGAGGAGGTGGACAAATGGCAGTCCTCGTTGAGTACAACGACAACATAAAGATGCCCGAGGGCGTGACCTGCTCGCAGGAGGTCGGCACCCTCATCATCAAGGGCCCCAAGGGCGAGAACCGTCGTGAGTTCAAGCACTACAAGCTGGCGATGAACGTGGAGACCGGAAATGTGCAGATATACGTGAGGCTCCCGTCCATCAAGCAGAAGGCCCTGTGCGGCACCTGGTCCGCCCACGTGCGGAACATGGTCAAGGGTGTCCAGGAGGGCTTCGAGTACGAGCTCAAAGTGGTCTACGCCCACTTTCCGATCAAGACCTCGGTGAAGGGTGACAACTTCTCCATCGAGAACTTCCTGGGCGAACGCTTCCCCAGGACCGCCCGCATCATGCCCAACGTCGAGATCAAGACCAAGGGCGACCAGGTACTGGTCTCCGGAATAGACAAGGAGATGGTGGGGCAGACCGCCGTGAACATCGAACTGGCCACCAAGATCAAGGGTTACGACCCTCGTGTCTTCCAGGATGGCATATACATCGTGAGGAAGGGGTGAGGTAGATGGCCGACGAGAAGAAGAACGAGGCGAAGCCCAAGGTGGAAGCCAAGCCCAAGGCGGAAGCGAAACCCAAGGCGGAGACCAAGCCCAAGGCGGAAGCGAAGCCCAAGAAGAAGGCGGAGGCCAAGCCCAAGGCGGAAGCGAAGCCCAAGAAGAAGGCGGAGGCCAAGCCCAAGGCAGAGGCCAAGCCCAAGGCGGAAGCGAAGCCCAAGAAGAAGGCGGAGGCCAAGCCCAAGGCGGAGGCCAAGCCCAA